>JBCCMT010000029.1:0-12620 GCA_039026195.1 Pseudomonadota bacterium
AGAATTCGCTCTCGCAGATCCATACTCAGAGCTTTCATGGCTAAACCTCCGTGTTCGTGAATCCAATAAGCTAACCTACCACTAAAATCACACCTATATCAATTTGTAAAATGCTCTAGTGACGAAATCGATATGCGGATGCCTCCCAACGGGGATCCGCTTTCCGCTGGCGATATGCAGATCTTATCGAAGTGGATTGAACACGGTGCTGACTGACCTGATGGCGTCGACCTGGCAGAAGTAGAGGACAAGCTAGATCACTGGAGTTTCAAGCCTGTTTCCAATCAACGCAATGATCTTTGCATTGACAACTTCATCGATGCCAAACTTGCAACTCAAAGACTCGCGAAGAATCCGCCAGCGGATGCACGTACATTGGTACGACGCATATTTCTTGGCAGCACTTGGCTGCCGACGACACCACGCGACATGGATGCGTTTGTGCCTGAACCAGATGTCGCGGCATTAGCCGAACGATTACTTGCATCTGAGCATTATGGCGAGCGGTGGGCGCAGCATTGGCTCGATGTCATTCGCTGGGCCGAAACTGTCGGATTCGAAACAAACGCGGAACGCAAGCAAGCTTGGCCTTATCGCGATTGGGTGATCGCCTCGTTGAACGAGAATAAGCCGTACGACCAGTTCGTCTTTGAGCAGATCGCCGGAGAAAATGTGGGCGAAGCTGCAGCACTCGGATTTCCGGTTGCCGGCCCCGCGAACTTACGTGGACAGATTGGTCGCGAAGAAGCCGCTATGCGGGGCGCTCGACAGGACGAACTAGATGAAGTCATCAATACGGTCAGCCAAGACTTCCTGGGTCTCACTCTTGGCTGCGCTCGTTGTCACGATCACAAGTTTGGTCGTGTGCTACAGACAGGCCATTACTCGATGCAGGCCATCTTCGCCGGGTTGCAATACGTTAGCCGACGCTGGAGAGGTAAGAGTAATGACGAGATGATGGCGCAGGTTCCGAAGGCTCGCGATCAAGTCGCGAAGTTGCAATCCGAGCTCCATAAACTTCGCGAACAGCTTCAACTTCGTCCTCCACTTGGTAACGTTCATTCCGAGTTCTTCCGGCCCGTCAATGTCCCAGCGATTCGGATCCACATTCGTGCGACGACCAATGGGGCTGCTGCGTCGTTGTATGAGTTCGAGGTCTGGTCCGATGCGGGAGATGAACCCGTGAATGTGGCGCTTGCATCGCAAGGTGCGACGATCACCGCGTCTAGTTTCGCGCTTGCTAACCAGTCTCGGCACTTCGACAACTTGATAGACGGTTCGATCGACCGACGACAATCATACACTTGGATTTCGCCGAACCGGCAGTCATCAACAGACTGACGGTGCATCGAGGCACAAACGTCCCAGTGGACTTCGTGATAGAAGTGCTTACGCACGAATCGGGCCAGTGGCGAGAAATCGTTCACAGCCGCGACCGGCTTCCCCGAACCGACGATAATCGCAATCCGTATGCGATCGAGTTGGCTTCGCTGACTTCGGATCGGATCAGTCGAGTCATAGAGTTGGACGCGAAGCTTCGACGCGATCAAGCAAAGTTGGCCCAACTTTCGGCTGGTCCCCAGGTATACGCCGCCAGCTTCAACCCAGAACCAGCCCCGACGTACGTGATGCGGCGGGGAGATGCGATGCAGCGGGGTTATGAAGTGGCTCCATCGATTCCTGAGTTTCTTGGGAAGATGCATCTGCGTCCGGGTGCAACGGAGATGGATCGCCGAGTTGCACTTGCACGACATCTGACCAACGCTGATCATCCACTTACTGCACGCGTGATCGTCAATCCAGTGTGCCAGCATCACTTGGGCGTGGGCCTCGTCGAGACAACTTCCGATTTTGGTCGGATGGGCACACCTCCGTCGCACCCCGAACTGCTCGACTGGCTGGCGAACCAGTTTGTTACCGATGGATGGTCACTTAAGAAACTGCATCGCCAGATCGTGATATCGGACACCTACGGTCAAGCCAGTTCTCCGCGTACCGAAGCCCTAGCCATCGATGCCGACTCGCGTCTACTGTGGCGCTTCCCGCCGCGTCGACTGGAGGCAGAAGCGAGTCGGGATTGTATCCTAAGAGTCAGTGGAAAGTTGAACCTGACCGCAGGCGGTCCAGGATTTGATTTCTTCAATCAACGCGGCGGTCTGTTGGATTACAAACCCAAAGAGACTTTTGACACCGCGGGGTGGCGACGGATAGTTTACGCCCACAAGGTTCGAATGATTTCCATCGATGTTTTCGGTGCATTTGATTGCCCCGATGCCGGAGAAATGAAGCCCAGCCGCACGCGGTCGATCACGTCGGTGCAAGCACTCGGACTATTCAATAGCCCCTCTATCCTTCGACAAGCCAAGTTCTTTGCCGAGCGACTTCGTGCAGAAGCGGGCGACGACGCGGAGGAACAGATCGTCCTCGCTTTCGATCTGGCGTTCGCCAGACCACCTACGCCCGATGAGTTGCGTTCTGTAACTCTGTTGGCGACAGACCATGGCCTGCAGCAAGTCTGCAGAGCAATTTTCAATACCAGTGAGTTCGCGTACATCCAATGAACAATCACGCTACTCATTGGAAATCTGTCGCACACCAAGAGCTCCATCGACGCGGTTTTCTTTCTTCGATCGCGTTGGCAAGCCTGCTTGCCGAAAAGTATGCCAATGGTGAATCTGGTAACTCGCATTTCGCAGGCAACGCCAAGAATGTAATCGTCATTTTTTGCTCCGGTGCGATCAGTCAGGTTGACACCTTTGACTACAATCCCGAACTGATCCGGAGCCACGATAAGCCCATGCCGGGCACTGAAAAGCTGGTTTCATTCCAAGGCCCTAATGGCAACCTGACCAAGCCGTGCTGGAAATTTCGACCACGTGGTAAGAGTGGGAAAATGGTTTCTGATTTGCTACCGAAGATTGGAGCGATGTCAGATGAAATCTGTTTCATGCACTCAATGACCAAAATGTCGAACACGCATGGACCGGCCGAGAATATCATGAATACCGGGTTCACGTTCGATGGTTTCCGAGCATGGGCGCATGGGTGAACTTCGCGTTGGGCACCGAGAACGATGACCTGCCGGCTTTCGTGGCAATCGAAGACCCTCGTGGCAATCTCCAGTCCTGCCCGAACAACTGGGCTAGTGATTTTTTGCCAGCTGCGTTTCAGGGGACTCCGTTTTCGAGCACGAAGCCGATTCGATATCTTGATCGTCCTGCGGGTCTTTCTGCCGCGACGGATCGTGCTGCTCGCGACGCAATCGGGTTCCTCGATCGTCAAAATTAGACTCGATTTCCCGGTGACGAGCAGCTCGCCGCCCGTATTGCCAGTTACGAACTTGCCGCTCGTACGCAACCGTCGGTTCCCGAAGCCGGTGATTTCGAGAATGAGCCCGCCCACAGTGGAAAGTTGTACGGTGCGGATAACCCCAACGAGGATAAGGCCGCCTTCGCCAGAAACTGCATCCTCGCACGTCGGCTGGTCGAACGCGGTGTACGGTTCGTGCAGTTGTTCAATGGCGCTTACGCGTCTGGAGGCCGCTTGAACTGGGACGACCACAGTGATCTGAAACGACAGTACGACGTTCGTGGTGAAATCCTCGACCAGCCTGTTGCCGGGTTATTGCAAGACCTCAAGCACCGCGGCCTGCTCGTACATACGCACGTCGTCTTCGCCACCGAGTTTGGCCGCATGCCGATGTTTCAGATGGGGACTTTCGTTCGTGACCACAACCCACAGGGCTTCCCTTGTTGGCTGGCGGGAGCAAGGGTTAAACCCGCGTTCTCAAACGGAGCGACCGATGAATTTGGATTCAAGGCAACCGAGAGCACTGTCACTCCGCCGGATTTCCATGCCAGGATCCTGCAGTTAATGGGGCTCAATCACGAACAGCTGACGTTCTATCACAACAGTATCGAGCGTCGACTAACCAACGTCGAAGGACGCGTCATTTCGTGATGTCCTTGCCTAGGAACACTCGACAGTGCCTAGTAATGAATCTCTGAACAAAGCAATCTATTTGTACATGCCATCAACGATTTTAATTACCCTGCGCGATCACATTGGATAGACGATGTCTACCAACTAGAGGTCCCTCGTCGGCGTTAATGTTCGAGAAGACTTCGGCGGCCGTCCGGGGTTAGCTCGATTCCTGTATGGAGCTGTGTTTCGGAACGTCAATGGCGAAAACTCCGCCGTGCTACTGCGCTGGAGATGTTGTAGTTATCCGAGACCTGAGGCCGTGCGCCAATCATTGCAAAGTCGAACGCATCCGATCACCGCTGAGGTCATACCTGACACAACGCAAATTCGTAGTGGATATGACCCGCAATGTTAATGCTCCAGACCAATAGAAGCAAACATCGCTCGGCCCGAAACACGTTAGACGCTTCTATTACTCAATGCCAGGACACGAGTCGTTTTCTATGAAGATTCCCTGCTCACCCAACGAGGAACCGGTTGCGGTTTGTAGTCTCGAGATCAATTGGCAATACTCTGCCTTGTTGTTGAGAACCTCAAGTCGAATTGGCAAGATCGACAGATCTGCTGAGGCCAGTTGAACGACACTTGCCTGAGGATCGTTCGCATCGTATCGGTGTCTCAACACTCTCTTACGTTTCATCAGCGTCTCCAGTCTTCTCTGAAGAAGTTCTCGCTGAATAAGCGTTTGATCAATTTCGATGAGGATAGCTTCAATTTCTCACCCGCTGGTGGCGCAGGGCTTTCCGTCCATTGGCTGCTGGCCGTGCACTCACCCTGTGGCGCCGGGGGATGATGTGCGCGCCGGCCGTTGGCGCGGGCAGGCGAAAACGGAATGTGGTATTCACCAGAGATAGGTGACCATTCTCAAAACGGTCACTGTATTCCAAGACCTGTTTCCTCACGGGCATGGAACTGGCATTGATGAGATAGCTTTGTTTTCTTAAGTATCTCGAGATCAACAGAAGGACCTCATCATGGGCCAAAAATTTGCGTCTTCTCAAGCGGGGCCGTCCCAACGTCAATTGCGGGCGGGGGAGCTGATCCGCCATGTGGTGGCGGAGCTGCTTCAGCGCGGGGACATCCATGACCCGGATTTGCCCTCCACGCCTGTGACAGTGACAGAGGTCAAAGCCTCCCCCGACCTTCGCAATGCCACCGTTTATTGTGCGACCCTCGGTGAAGAAGACAGCCGTGAGGCGGTGGGCGCCCTCAATAAAGCTGCGGGAAAAGTGCGGGCAGCCTTGGGGAAGAAAATTGCCATGAAATATACCCCCTCCCTCACCTTCAAAGTGGATGATCGGTTTGAAGAAGCGGCGCGCATTGACGCTATTTTGAACCGTGCTGACGTGAAGCGCGACCTATAAAAGTAAAACTAAATCAGTGGTTTATGTCGATCATCTTGAAAACCTCAACAAACGTTAATAAAGTCTTTGACAAATCCATCTCAGCAAGGAATGCTGTTAACTGTTACAGATAAACAGGGGTGATGCGTTATGTTTTTTTGGAATCGACGCCGCAAAGATGATGAAGTCGAAGATCAGCGGGAGCGGGTAAGAGCCAAGCGAGATGAGCTTAAATCCGCGGAGGCCACTTCTTTAGAAGGCACTGCCCCTGAGTTGGTGGAGGTCAGTGAAACCAACTTTGCTGACAAATCTGAAGAAGAGGCTCTGCCCGTGGGCCGAAGTGAAGATGTGCGTCTCTTCCCTGGGTTTGAGCAAGATGATTTTGAGGTGGGCTTCAGGGCCGCTGATGGCAATCCATGTTTGGTGATGCGGTGGAAAGATGGCGGGGAATGGTTCCCTATGCCGCCCCTCTTCAATCGTAGTATTCTTGCCGCCATTGATGAGCGTGAAAGTGCCGCAGACCTCAACCGGCTTTTACGCAATTATGGCTATGATGTGGATGCGGTTGCCAAATAGATTTCATCTCCTTGGTTGAAAACTACAGGAAATCCTGTCTAATGCCTTCTCAATGAGATCCTTCACCCCTATTCATCTTGAATAGGGGTGATTTTTTTAGTTACAGGGGTGCTGCCTAAGGGGCGACTGTCCTGTTCAGCATCTCATAAGAAAGGCGTGAAAATGGGACGGCGTAAAAAAGGGCGGGCGGTTCATGGGTGGCTCGTTCTCGATAAGCCCTATGATATGGGGTCTACGGAAGCTGTTTCAAAAATACGCTGGTTGTTTGATGCCCAAAAGGCTGGCCATGCAGGAACGCTCGACCCCCTAGCGACAGGGATCCTGCCCATCGCCATGGGGGAGGCAACAAAAACAGTTTCCTTCGTCCAAGATGGGCTAAAAACATATCGCTTCACGGCGCGTTGGGGCATTTCCACCTCTACGGATGATATGGAGGGGGAAGAGACAGAAACCCACGACCATCGTCCGTCCTTAGAGGATATAAAGTCCGTTCTCCCCCAATTCACAGGCACTATCACGCAAATCCCGCCCGCCTTTTCTGCGGTGAAGATTAATGGGGCCAGGGCCTATGACTTGGCGCGCGAAGGGGCGGTGGTGGCCCCGCCTCCCAGAGAGGTTCACATTGAAAGGCTGGATTTGGTTGAGCAGCCAAGCCAAGACGAGGCAATTTTTGAGGCTGTGACCAGCAAAGGGACGTATGTGCGTGCCTTGGTAAGAGATATGGCAAAGGCGTTAGGGACCGTTGGGCATGTTTCTTCTTTGCGCCGAACCGCCGTTGGCCCCTTTACCGAAGACATGGCTGTGAGCTTTGAGGACTTAACGGGGCAGCCTGCGAACAGTCGCCTTACCCCAGAAGACCGTCAATCGGCGCAATATGACAAAGAACTGCTCGGCCTTGATCAAGCGCTTGCAGACTATCCCCAGGTGGGTATTGATCGGCAAGAGGCTGCGCGGTTGAGTGTGGGCGGAGATGTGGTTTTGCCCATCGCCAAAGTCAGCCCTTTACGGCTCGGCAACCCAGAGGATATTGAGCCGATCTTAGCCATGGAAGAGGATCGCCCCATCGCCCTTTGCCGCCTAGAGGGCCTTAAGCTCTGTCCTACGAAGGTTTTTAATATCAATTAAAGCGTCTCCGCTTCAAAGAGACAAGTCAGCCCCTGATATCATTTTGCATTTTGGCCGACAATTGATAAAGCATATGCGGCCTTTACGCTTGGATATACCCATCAATGTTTATTGCGTTACCCATTGCTCTTTTTACGTTGCAAACGGCGGCTTTCACCACCGATGAGGCGGCACGATGCGCTGCAACTTATGCATTTACCTTAGATGCCATGCAGAGTGCGACCCGTGTTCCTGAGACGATTTATCTTGGGATGAAAGAGGGGCTCGCCATTTGGGAATATGAATTGTCCGCCTCCGCCCCAAATGCATCAGCAGCGGTTATACAGGCCGCTGCCGACCGCGCGGTTGCCCACGTGCGGAATGGCCTACCGAAGGGGGAGGGGCGAGATAATGCTGAGGCAAGGGGAGATTATTTGACGGCCCAAACAAAAATATGTGCCCAGAAGATAGACACTTTATATGGGGACACGCAACACCCCGTGATGGTGTTACTGGCGGCAAATGCTGCCCCTGTTCCTGATAAAGTGTCATCCCCTCCGTTGGCTGCTCAAAAAGCACCGTCCCCCCCGAGCCAAAAAATGACCATAGCAGACCAAGATAAAGCTAAGCCAGCGGAAAAGCCAAAGCGTCAGCTACGATGAAAATGTTGACGAATGTGACTGTGGCTTAGGCAACAGAGCTCCCTAAAGAGGGGGTCCCCTCTTCGGGCAGAGTTTGATTTTGGGTGAGCAGGGTTTTGGTAATGCTTTCCCGCGGCATTGGTCTGGCGAATGCATAACCTTGAAAAATATGACAACCCATATCCTTTAAAAGGTCAGCTTGGTCCATGGTTTCCACCCCTTCGGCAATGATCTCAATGTCTAGCGATCGTCCAAGGTCAACAATGGTTTTGACCAGGTTCTGCTGGCTTTCGCTTTGTGTCATGGGGGAGATCAACTCTCGGGCAATTTTCAATCGCCGAGGACGAATACGCTGAAGGCTGAGAATAGAAGCATGACCTGTTCCAAAATCATCAATCTCAATATGAATACCAGTGCTTTTAACGGCCTCAATGGTTTCTATAAGCTTCTCGAAAACGCCATCAAAATAAATTGTTTCGGTCAGCTCAAAGGTAATATATTTGGCAGGCACTTGGATATTTTCTAATCGCCGAACCAGGTTTTGATCAATTAATCTTTGAGCAGATATATTTACAGATATGGGGAGATATGTTCCTATGACTTTCTTCCAATGCATCATATCTTCTATAGATTGCTCAAGAATAATATGGTCTATATCCTTCGTTGCATTTAACTGGGTTGCGGCGTCTAAAAAATGAAAAGGGGAAAGAATACCCCGCTCTGGATGTTGCCAGCGGGCGAGGGCTTCTGCCCCGACAATATTATGGGTGATGGCGTCATATTGAAGTTGGTAGTGGGGGATAAATTCTTGACGAGAGATGCCAGCTAGAATTTCATCGGAGACTTGCTTGGTTTTTGCAAACTGCTTTTTAAGGTGGTGTGTAAAAATCTCATAACAACCGCGACCATTTTCTTTTGCCCTATAAAGAGCAATATCCGCATTTGCGAGGAGTTGCTCTGGACAGTTTTCTTGGCCCCCCAATTCTGGTGAGCTGAAACTAACCCCAATACTGGCGCCAAAGTAACATAGATTATCCTTATACCGAACAGGTTGCTTTAGGGCTTCAATAATGTCGCCTGCTAAGGTTTTTACATCCTTTAAGGTCAGGCTTTGATCACCTAAGATGACAAACTCATCCCCCCCAACGCGGGCGATGAAGCCGAAGGATTCAACTTTCTCGCGTAATATATCGGCGACATAGCACAGGATATGGTCGCCGGCCGCATGGCCAAGGGTGTCGTTAATCTGTTTGAACCGGTCAAGGTCCACATGCATTAAGGAGATCGCTTCATTGCGCACCGGCAGCTGTGCAATCTTTTCCTTCAGAACCAAGTCCAAATAACGCCGATTGGCAAGCTGTGTTAATGGGTCATGCAGCGCATCATGCTCAATCTTCTCTTTAACTTTTGCAAGCTGCGCATTTTGTAAAAGGACTTCCCTTTGGGCCTTCTCAAGACGCTCTTTGTGGGTTTCAAGCCGGGTAAAGGCTCGATGCACCGCCTTTTGGATCGGCCAAAAAATGAAAATACTCTCTAAGATCAACATTAGCCCCGCCGACAGGAGAGAAATATTCTGTAACAGGTGTAATCGCGCGGTATTATTTTTTGCGGCGTTTTCAAAACCTGTCACAGCCATATCAAGCTTGTTGAGCAGGAGATGGGGCCCAACCTCCTCCATCCGCTGAAGGGCATTTAAGCTTTGTTCTGAAGAATGATTTCGTGAAGCTGTGATGATTTGAACATCTTTGAGATAGAGTTTTACCAGATGATCTAAAGAGGGGTTTTGGGGGGTGTCTTGAAAATATAAATCTTGCAACGCGGGTGATAAGTGGGGGTGGGCCGTAAGCGTCGCATGGGCTTGTTCAAATGTTTGAATATCTTGCGCTAAGATATTTATGGTCTCCTCAGAGGGCTGGGAGACGGTCATATGGGCAAAATACAAAATACGCTGGCTAAGCATACGTTGTTTTCCGCTCACATTGACCAATTCTTCGTCCCCCCCAGATTTTTGAAGGGCCATAACGGATAAGCCGTGGGAAATCAGCAAAAGGCTGAAGATAAGCACTAAGGCAAAAATATATCGTGACCATAGGCTTTTCGGATCAACCCTATTGATCAGATAGGCCCATATGCTTTTGCCGATATCAAACCGCAAGATGCTATTTTCCTAAACGAGCTATGGGGCTTGTTTAAGGGAAAAAAATGAAGGGATTGAAAAGACAGAATGAATTTTCAGCGTGTGTGTTCAGCATTTTCGCGTTCCCCTTACGAAAAAGCAGGACAGCTTTTGCACCGCACAAAAAGAGCAGTGGGTTTTTTGGCTTAAGATAAAGCCCTGATCTTATAACGCGCATCGAAAATTCTAAGGGTCTCCACAGTAGGAAAGGGTTAAAATTTTCTGGGGAAAGAGGGTAAAAGTTTACGCATCCGGATTTGGGTCTGGCATCCCCACAATGTGAAAGCCTGCATCCACATGGTGGGTTTCCCCCGTGCAGGACTTGCCTAAATCAGAGAGAAAATAGAGCGCCGCCCCGGCCACGCCGGCGGGGTCCGTATCCTCTCGTAAGGGGGCCCAACTGCGCCCCTCTGATATTAACGAACGGCCCCCTGCAATACCGCCTAAGGACAATGTTTTGATCGCCCCTGCGGATATGGCATTCACGCGGATTCCCTTTGGCCCTAAATCGCGGGCAATATAACGGGTCGCCGCTTCTAGCGCCGCTTTGGCCACACCCATGACATTATAGGACGGGATCACCCGCTCTGACCCCAAATAGGTGAGGGTAATCATCGAGCCGCCATGGGGCATCAGCTCTGAAGAGCGTCGGGCGGCATCCACAAAGCTAAAGGCGGAAATATCCATGGAGTTTTTGAAATTCTCACGGGTCGTGTTCTCAACAAAGGAGCCCTTTAATTCATCTTTATCTGAAAATGCGATGGAATGGACAAGGAAATCCATCTGCCCCCATCGGTCTTTAATCGCCGCAAAGAGACTGTCCATGGATGCGTCGTCGGTAACATTACAGGGCGCAAGAAAATCCACCCCAAGCTCTTCAGCTAAAGGACGAATACGCTTTTCTGCGATCTCCATATAAGAAAAACAGAGCTCTGCCCCTTGCGCTTTGAGCTGTTGGGCGATGGCCCAGGCGATGGAGTTTTTATTTGCCACCCCCATGATGAGACCGCGTTTACCGGCGAGTAAATCTCCTTTTGGAAAAACAGTATCACTCATTCTTTATGCCTCATATTTTTGCATGACCATGCACGCATTTGTGCCGCCAAACCCAAAAGAGTTGGAGAGAAACGCCTTCAGGTCGACATTATCTTTTCGCTCTTGAAGAATAGGAAGCCCCTCAAACTCAGGGTCTAATTCCTCAATATGCGCGGACTTGGCCAAAAACTGCTCTTTCATCATGAGGAGGCCATAGATTAACTCTTGCGCGCCCACCGCCCCAAGGGAGTGGCCTGTCAGTGATTTGGTGGACCCAAAATCAGGGATTTCCTCCCCAAAAACTTCACGGATGGCGTTGGTTTCGCGAATATCGCCCACTTTTGTGGCGGTGCCGTGGGTATTGATATAGCCGATCCGTTCACGAACATTTTCTAAGGCCAGCCGCATACAGCGTACCGCCCCTTCCCCAGAGGGGGCCACCATATCAAAACCGTCAGAGTTCCCTGCATAGCCCACAATCTCCCCCCAGATTTTGGCCCCGCGGGCAAGGGCCCGGTCAAGGGCCTCCACCACCAAAGTGGCAGCCCCTCCGGCAATCACAAAACCATCCCGCGCTATATCATAGGCGCGAGAGGCCATATGCGGGACGTCATTAAACTTGGAGGACATGGCGCCCATGGCGTCAAACATATTCGACAATGTCCAATGGAGGTCTTCACCGCCCCCTGCAAAAATAACATCCTGCTTGCCCATGGCCACCTGTTCATAGGCATGACCGACACAGTGGACAGATGTAGCGCAGGCGGAGCTAATTGAATAGTTCAGCCCTTTGATCTCAAAGGGCACAGCGAGGCAGGCGGAGTTGGTGGAACTCATGGCCTTTGGCACCGCGGTGGGGCCAATTTTTCGCGGGCTACCTGTGTCGAGTGTCTTTTGGGCGGCCGTCACAATTGTCTGTGTGGAGGGACCGCCTGAGCCCATGACAAGGCCGGTCATGGGGTGAGAAATCTCGTGGGGGTCAAGCCCGGCATCGCTGATGGCTTCTTGCATGGCAACATAATTCCATGCGGATCCTTCGCCCATAAACCGGCGGGTCTTTTTGTCTAAAACATCTTCGACATTCAAAGAAGGGCGTCCATGAACTTGGCTTTTAAACCCATGCTCTGCCATATCGGCCGAATGGGTAATGCCAGAGCGGCCTTCTTTTAAGGAGGCCAAGACTTCCTTTGCGTTATTTCCAATGGAGGAAACCACTCCTAATCCTGTAACGACCACACGTCGCATAGACGATCCTCTCAGTTAAATGATGCCAGGGTCTTCCGCTTTACCTCTGACATTTAAGGGAAGTTTTCAGCAATAGACAGCTTATTTGGCACCTTTGGGTGATTATAACGCGCCGCTATCCAGTTGATCCTTCGCAAAAAGGCCCACCCGCAAATCTTTGGCTTCATAGATAGGTCGATCGTCGGCGAACATTTTTCCATCGGCGATGCCCAGAACCAATTTCCCCCGCATGGCGCGGCGAATATCAATTTCATAGCGCACCAATTTCACCGTGGGCTGGACTTGCCCAGAAAATTTGATTTGGCCAGCGCCTAAAGCCCGGCCATGACCCTTAGAGCCGCCCCAGGTCATGAAAAAGCCCACCAGTTGCCACATGGCATCTAAGCCAAGGCAACCAGGCATCACCGGGTCATTGGGGAAATGGCATTCGAAAAACCAAAGGTCAGGATGGATATCAAGTTCAGCCACCACCTGGCCTTTTCCGTAGGCCCCGCCATCTGCCGTGATGGAGGTAAT
>JBCCMT010000030.1:0-12308 GCA_039026195.1 Pseudomonadota bacterium
CAATAAAGCATGGATTGGTATACGTGACGTATGCTTGCCATCCTCAGTACATCTTATTGGTGCACCACACCCTTCAAATCGCTCGTGTAACCCTAATCTGAATGCCGAAAAACAGATTGAGGAAGCTTGGCGAAGGGCAAAAGCTTGCGCAAATTTATAACTATAAAAACAGCATGATAATCGGTGCTAATTTCGTGAAACTTAAACTCGCTTGTCGAGTGAGTTATATGTTTTCCTCCTCAATGTTTTGTAAGAGTGTTGATCATCTTACCAATAATTATTTTTCAATATGCCATTCCTTACATATTCTTGATGAAAAAGGCCTATACTTCTCTCCATCAAAGGGGTTTGACGCCCCTCAAAATGAGTTTTGACGCCAAAAACCAGAAATTCATGGGTTTGAGATAAAATCTCAGTGTCAATTGGTTGATGGAGAGGGATGATGGCGAGGGCCATTCGACATATTTTAATCGCTGGCTGGGGCGCTTGCCTCCTGTCGTCCTGTGTGTCCATCGATAAACAAGATGTGCTGGACCCGCTTCAGGTTCCGCAAAGCTGGTCGGCCCTCTCCCAAAGCGAAGCGGCGGACGTGCCCACCGTCAGCGCAGACTGGGTGGGGGAGCTCAACAATGACCGTATCACCGCCCTGGTGGCGGAGGCCATTGCCCACAATAATGATCTGAACGCCGCCGCTGCCAATGTGCGCAACGCCAGGGAGCAAGCCCGCATCGCGCGGGCAGGTATCTTGCCCACCATTTCAGGCACAATTGGCGGTCAACGCACCCGCGCCCCAGGGGGCGGCCGGGTGGATGATGCGGGGCGCCCCACCTTTGGCGGCTATTCAAACGCCATTGACTTGGGACTCAATTTAAATTGGGAGGCGGATCTCTGGGGCCGGCTGACCGATCAAACCCGCGCCGCTTATCTTGATGCCAAAGCGGCCGATATTGATTACGCTGCCTCCCAACTTTCCATCGCCGGGGCCACGGTCCAAAGCTTCTACGCGGTGACAGAGGCGATGTTACAACGGCAACTCTCCGAACGTGATGTGCAAACCGGGGAAGCCAATTTACGCATCATCGAGCGGCGCTATGCCCGCGGCATTTCCCGCAGCTTGGATGTGCGGCTCGCCCGCTCCTCCCTCGCCTCCTCAAGGGCGACCCTTCTGACCCGTCAGCAGGCGGAGCTTGAGGCCATACGGCGCCTAGAGGTGCTTTTGGGCCGCTATCCCGCGGCAGAATTATTGGCGGACAATAACCTTCCCCGCCTACCGGCAATCATCGATGGGGAGGGGAAGCTGATCGGCCTTGGCACCCCTGAAGGTCTTTTATTCCGTCGACCTGATATCTTGGCGGATGAGCAACAGCTAAAAGCGGCCGGCTTACGGGTGGCGGCGGCGCGCAAAGCCTTCCTCCCCTCCTTAAGCCTACGGGGCTTTGCCCAGGAAAGTGGGACGGGCATTGAAGACCTGTTGGACATTGACGAAGTTTTCGCCCAACTCGTCGCCAGCCTCGTCCAACCCCTTTTCCAAGGGGGGCGGCTGATGGCCCAAGCCGGTCAACAAAAGGCGCTAATGGAAGCCTCTCTTTACACTTACGCGCAAACGGTTTTGCTCGCCTATGAAGAGGTGGAGAATGCCATTGCGGCGGAACGTCTTTTAACAGCGCAGGCTGAGGCCCAGCGGATCGCCTTTGAAGAGGCCGCCGCCGCAGAAGAATTGACCAATCGTCAATATGTTCAGGGGACGACGGATATTTTTAATCTGATCAACGCCCAACAACGGCGCATTAATGCCGAATCTCAATTTATCGCCGCCAGCCGTGGCCAACTGACAAACCGTATCAATCTTTATCTTGCCCTTGGCACCCCTTTTCAGGTGCCAGGCCCAGAAGAGCCAGAAGAGGACGCTGTTCAGCTTTCTTCTCACCGGCCGCTATCCGTCTCAAAAGGAGACATATGATGATCCGTAAACTAAGTGTCATATTTGGAAGTCTCGGGATCATTGTGATCTTTGCGGGGCTCATCTTTTTGTTAAATACCCTCAAGCCTGAAACCCAGCGGAAAGAACCTGTTTCCCAAGCGCCCACCGTCTTTGTGAAGGAGGTCACTTACGCCCCTCTCCAGCTCACGGTTTCCGCCCAAGGGGAGGTCCGCCCGAAACAAGCGATCACCCTGACCAGCCAGGTGGGGGGACGCATTGTTGCGGTGGCGGATAATTTTGCCGATGGTGGTATCTTACAAAAAGGCGATACCCTGGTGGAAATCGAACCGGCGGATTACGAATTGGCGGTGACGCGCGCGGCGGCGCAAGTGGCCACCGCCCGCCAGGCCTTGGCCGTTGAGAAAGCAGAATCTGACCTTGCTCGGCAAGATTATGAGGAATTGATTGGACAAAATGGGGGGGATATCCCGCCCTCTGACTTAACGCTGCGGTTACCACAATTGGCCCAAGCGGAGGCAAGCTATCTTGCCGCCCAAGCCGATTTGAAAGAGGCAAAGCTTGCCCTTTCCCGAACCAGTGTGCAGGCACCCTTTAATGGTCGTGTCCGAACCATTTCTGCAAATTTAGGGCAAATCATCTCCCCCACGACCCCCTTGGGGGAGATCTTCTCCACGAATATTGCTGAAATACGCCTTCCGCTGACGGATGAAGATTTGGCCAAGCTTGACCTGCCTTTTGCCTTTAACGACCAAACCCAAGGCCCCAGAGTCTCCCTATCCGCCATTGCTGCCGGACGGTTGCGCCGGTGGGAGGGCCGCATTGTCCGTGTGGACGCGGCGATTGATGCCACAACCCGGCAAATTGCGGCAATTGTTGAAGTCAAAGACCCTTACGGGACGGGCGCAGATCAAGGGTTCCCCCTCGCGATTGGACTTTATGTGGATGCAGAAATTGACGGACCCGCTCTTGACCGGGCGCTGGTTGTCCCCCGCATTGCGGTGCATGATGAGAATAAGGTCTATGTGGTGGATGATCAAAATCGACTTCGCCAAACCCCTGTCACGGTGGCGGCCACCACCTCCATTGGGGTGGTCATCACCGGCGGCGTTGCCCCCGGTCAACTGGTGGTGGTCTCCCGCATCACCGCAAATGAAGGGGATGAAGTCCAACCTTTGGACCCAGACAACCCTTCAGCGATCCGTGGGCCCGCCCCGACGACGCCTACGGTCAAGGCACTGCCGAGCTCTTCTGAGACGGGCGGATCCTCAGGGCAGGCAGGAGCAAGATAATGAACAGCCTCATTGCCTGGTGGGCGCGGAACACTGTTGCTTCGAACTTGTTGATGGTGCTCATCATCATTGTGGGGATTTTCATGTTCCTCCGTATGGAGCGGGAGGTTTTCCCCACAGCTGAGATTGATGTGGTGGAAACATTTGTTTCTTGGCCTGGCTCCTCCCCCCAAGAGGTGGAGGAACAGATTATCCTCAGGTTAGAGGAAGCCATCACAGGCCTCGACAATATCGAAGAGATGCGATCCACCGCACGGGAAAATCAAGCCACCATTACCGTCAAAATGGTGGAGGGCGCCGACTTTGATAGCTTCTTAAATGAGGTCAAATCCCGGGTGGACGGGGTTTCAAACCTCCCCTCCGAAAGCTTCCCCCCCATTGTCCGGCGGGAGCCCTTTAACCAGCCCATGTCTTGGATCAGCATCACCGCAGAACCCGATAGCGGTATCTCAGAGCTGGACCTGAACCGTCTCGCCAAACAATACCGAGATGAACTCGCGCAAATCCCCGGCGGCTCTCCCATTGTGGAAGTTCAGGGCTATCGCACCGAAGAGGTGTCCGTGGAGGTAACGGAAACGGCCCTCCGCCGCTATGGTCTGACCTTTGATGATGTTTCTCGGGCCATTCGCACCTCCTCCGTCAACCAATCATCTGGCGAAGTGCGCACCAGCACCGGGGATGTCCCCCTTGCCGTCCGGCAATTGGCGGACACAGCGGAAGAATTTGAACGGCTCATCGTTCGGCGGAACCAAGACGGCAGTGTTGTGACGGTGGGGGATGTGGCCACGGTGCAAGACGGCTTTACCGATGCGAACTTCCTTTATCGGATTAATGGCAAGCCGGGCCGAACCTTGCAAGTCATTCAACCTGAGACGGTGAACATTGTCACCGCCTCCCAAGCAGTGATTGATTGGGTGGATCAAAAAAATGCCTCCGGTGAGCTGCCCACTGGCATTGAGCTGACCCATGTTTTTACCATGGCGGATCTTTACTTTGCGCGGATGGAGCTGGTGTCGTCCAACGCCCTCACCGGGCTTGCCCTCGTCTTATGCATCCTCGTGCTTTTCTTACGGCCCGTGGTGGCCTTTTGGGTGGCGGCGGGAATTGCCATCTCTTTCATCGGAACCTTCATTTTCATGCCCATGGTGGGGGTTTCCTTAAATATGCTCTCGCTTTTTGCCCTACTTCTGGTCATTGGGATTGTGGTGGATGATGCGTTAATTGTGGGGGAGAGTATTCACCGGCAAACTGAGCGCGGGATTGAGGGGGTTGATGCTGCGATCATCGGAACCCAGATTGTGGCAAAACCTGTTTTATTCGCCGTGTTGACCACCATGATCGCCTTTTCCCCCTTTCTGGTCATTGGTGGCAGTACGGCCGATTTCACCAAACATATTGCCTGGACAATTATCTTTGCCCTCACCTTTTCATTGATTGAAAGTTTTCTGATCCTTCCTGCGCATTTATCGCATTTGAAAAAACCATCTCAAACAGGGATCAGCAAGTTTCAAAGTCAATTTGCGGATTGGCTCTTATGGGTTTCTGAACGATTTTATCGCCCGTTGATCAGCCTTGCCCTCAAATATCGCTATTTCACCGTCACTCTATTTATCATGCTCTTTGCACTATCCACCTCCCTCTTGATGCAAGGGTGGATCAAATTCAGCTTCATGCCAGATGTGGAGCAGCGTTTTATCCAAGCTGATATCACCATGCAGCGAGGCACACCCTATGCCCGGTCTTTGCAGGTCTATGACCAAGTGGCCAGCGCGATTGATACCTTAAGCAAAGAACTCAGTGAAAAGAATGGTGACCGGGAAATTGTGGAAAGCTATGAAACCTGGGTGGTGAGCCGAGGGATTTTCAGCTTTATCAATCTGGCGGAGGCAGATCAGCGCAGTGAAAATCTCGCTACGATCACGGATCGATTAAGAGAGCTGATTGGCCCTGTGCCAGACGCCTCCGAGCTGAATTTCACCTCTAACTTCACAGAAGAAGGAAGCAATCGTTTTCGCGCAGGTCTTCAGTCCACAAATTTAGAAGAGCTGACCCAAGCCACCATCGCCGTTAAAGAATATCTCAGCACCGCCGCTGAGCTTTACGATATCCGCGACAGCCTTGAGGCGAGCCAAGATGAAATTCGCCTTGCGTTAAAACCGGGGGCGGAGCGATTTGGTCTGACCATTGGTGAGGTTTCCCGCCAAGTTCGGCAAGCCTTTTATGGGGAGGAATCCCAACGCCTCCCCCGGGATGGTCAAGACGTGCGGGTCATGGTGCGCTATCCTTTAGAAGTACGCCAATCCCTCGATAGCCTTTCCAATATGCGCATCCGCACCGCCGATGGACGGGAGATCGCGCTTGAGGCTGTGGCCGAGGTCACCTTTGCCCCCGCAGTGCGACGTATCATCCGCACAGATCGGATGAGGTCTGCCAACATCTTTGCCCGCATCCGGCAAGATGCTGATGCTGGCCCCCTAAAACGGGATTTTCACAGAGATTTCGTTCCCCTTTTGAAAGCGCAATATCCTGGCATTGAAGTGAAGCGCCGGGGCGAGGATAAAGAGCAGCAAGACTTTACCCAAAGCATTACCTCGCTTTATCTATTGGCCCTGTTTGGTATGTATATGCTATTGGCCATCGCCTTTGGCTCTTATTTCCAGCCCCTGATGATTATGTCGGCCATTCCTTTCGGGTTCATGGGCGCCGTCTTTGGGCATCTTCTGTTAGGGGAGGATTTTGCCATGTTCTCCATGTTTGGAATTTGCGCTGCAGGCGGCGTGGTGATTAATGATAACCTTGTCCTTGTGGACTATGTGAACCGATTACGACGAGAGGGGGCGGGCGCGCTAGCCGCCCTGGTCGAGGCGGGGGTCGTCCGTTTTCGGCCTATTTTGCTGACCTCTGTCACCACATTTGTGGGCCTTGTGCCGATCTTACTAGAGCAATCCTTTGACGCGCAATTCCTACGGCCCATGATTATTAGTCTTGCCTTTGGGGTGCTGTTCGCCCTTTTCGTGACACTTTTATTTGTGCCCGCCCTTTATGCGGTAGGGGCAGACATCTCAAGGGTGTGCCACCAACTCTGGACGGGGGAGCCCAGGGTCCCTTTAGGAGAAGGCGATTCCACCCAAGCCCTGCCCGATATCGACCTTGAAGCCAGATCCACTTAACCTGCTAAAAGAGTGGAGAGTTTAATTGGGGACGATTTCAGAAATGCGTCCCCTCAAATAAATATCAAAATGAGGAGATTTTGTTTACGCCCTATTAACCAAAATCTTATTATTTTTACATTATCTTCTTCCCAGGAAGATAACCCACCATACCCTTAAACGGTCTCGCTTTCCCCAAGCGGGGCCGTTTTTCATATATAAAATATAAGCTGAAAATGGCTCCGGAGGAGGGATTCGAACCCCCGGCCAAGCGATTAACAGTCGCTTGCTCTACCACTGAGCTACTCCGGAACAGTTATGAAGACGCCCTATACCACGGCGTTTCTTCAAATCTAGTAAAAAACGCGCAAATTCGAAAATTTATGATATTTTGCTTAAAAACAAAGCCTCTATGGGCCTTGTATAGTCAGCTTCGAATAACGTTTCTTCCCCAAAGCCATTTGAAAGTAAAAATGAATTCCCGTTCATTTTCCCCTTAAAAGGGAACGAAGGCTTCTATCTCACGTTAATTTGGTGTCGTTTAAAAGGAGAAGTTACGATGGATAAAGAGCATTTAAAAGGATCAGCGAAGGAAACTGAAGGCAATGTTAAGGAAGCCGTTGGCGATGCGACCGATGATAAAGAATTAGAAGCAGAAGGTAAAAAAGATCAAGCTGAAGGTAAAATCCGTAAAGCCGCTGGTGACGTGAAAGACGCCGTTTCCTAATTCCCCCCTCAATTATTTCACATTTACATTTTTAAAGGAGCTTATAATGACACATCATCTTTTATCATCTTCATCTATACATGGTGACAGCGTAAAGAACCACAGTGGTGAAGATTTAGGTAATATTGAAGACCTTATGGTCAATCTAAATGACGGACATATTGAATATGCAGTGTTGTCTTTCGGCGGTTTTTTAGGAATGGGAGATAAATATTTTGCCGTCCCCTTCGAGCGCTTAACCGTAGATGAAAAGAACGAATGCATGGTGCTCAATGTAGATAAAGAGCTTTTAAAAGATGCCCCTGGTTTTGATAAAGATAATTGGCCGAATTTTGCTGACCCCACATTTAAGCAAACCATTTCATCTTATTACCAATAAATGATTTCTACTCTAGGAAAGCCGGCCTTCGGGCCGGCTTTTTTATTTTCCCTTCCTAGATCATAATGCAATAAATTTCAGATCATTGCATTATGATCTAAGTTTTGTGTGTCGCATCGCGAAAGGCAAAAACCGTTGCACACCCCGGATCGCGATCCAGGGCAGGCTTTTTGCGTGATGCTCTAACTTATCTCACTCTTCCCCCTTGCTTCATTAAAAAGAACATAATAAGAACAAATTCGAATCAGGTTAAGGGTGTTTATGATTTTAGATACTCACATTGTCTGGGGGGGTGCCGCAGTCTTCGGTTGGGGGCTGGCCCTTTTCCTTTTTTTCCAACTTAAACAGCGACAGTCTCTACTAGAGACAATGCGTGCTAAACTTCAGGAGGAACGGCACCTCACCGCGGGTCAAACGGCGCGGCTTGAAGGGCTAGACGATTTACGCTCAACGTTAGATGAAGAGCGCCGCCGTGTGGCCACCCTTGAACGACAAGAGGCCACCCTGCTCACCCGTATTGAGGAGCGGGAGCAAAATCTGGCGGACCTTCGACATCGGTTAGAAGATGAATTCCGGACCATGTCCTCAAAACTCGTGCGTGAGACCGGGGATGCGTTATTACGAGAGGCAAGCCAGACATTTCAAAAACAGCAGGTTGAGGCGCAGCATCAGGCGGAGGGCTATAGTCGGTCCGTGTCTGACCTATTGAAACCCATGAAGGAGACCCTTGGGCGTTATGAAACGGGTCTTCGTGAAATGCGCGACCAACAAAAAAAAGCGCAAGGGGAGTTGAAGGGTCAGATCAGCACCTTGGCCCAATCCACTTCTGCCGTTCAGGCGGAGGCAAGATCCCTTGCGACCGCGCTCAAGGCTGGACCGCGCACCCGCGGGCGGTGGGGGGAAACCACCTTACGCAATGTGGTCGAACTGGCGGGGCTTACCCCCTATTGCGACTTTGCCGAGCAAGTGGCGGTCACCGACGAGGGGGCAAGCCGGAAGCAACCTGATATGGTGGTGCGCCTCCCCGGGGAGCGGGTGGTGGCGG
Source organism: Pseudomonadota bacterium (assembly GCA_039026195.1). Lineage (GTDB taxonomy): Bacteria > Pseudomonadota > Alphaproteobacteria > Caulobacterales > Parvularculaceae > Parvularcula. Next base: position 8,532 of record JBCCMT010000030.1, read on the forward strand.
TTGATTCAAAAGTCTCTTTAACGGATTGGCTTGATGCGGCCGCTGCACAAGACGAAAACGCCCAGAAAAGAGCGATGGAACAGCATGGAAAATCCGTTTGGACCCATGTGACCTCCCTTTCTGCAAAGGATTATGCAGGGGCCCTTAAAAAAGATGGTGCCATTGATTTTGTGGTGATGTTCATGCCGGGGGAAACCTTTTTTACCGCCGCCATCGAAGCCCGTCCCACCCTTTTCCAAGATGCCTATGAGCGCGGCGTGTTGATTGCGACCCCCACAACCCTCATCGCCATCTTAAAATCCATTGCTTATTCTTGGCGGCAGCAAAGCATGAATGACCATGCCCGCGCCGTGGCGGGGATGGCCTCAGAGCTTTATGACAGTCTTCGTAAAACTGGCAGCTACTTAGCGGATTTGGGCAAATCCCTCGATAAGTCCGTCAGCACCTATAATAGCCTTGTGGGGAATATGGAGACCCGCGTGCTTCCCCGTGCTCGAAAATTTGCAGACTATGAAATGCCTGGCACGGAAAAACCCCTCGCATTGGTCGCTACATCGGAAATGGACCCCCGAACCCCTTCGACAACCAAGGATTTTGTCTTTGAAAAATCCGATCTGCCGGCGCACCCCCCTGCCCCCGCCCAAGCAAAGGCGTCTTAGGGTCAGATGTTTAGGCCATTTTTCATCAAGATTTTGGTGTTAGACTTAGGGCTTGCTGAGTATCATCAGGTTTCATTTCTTTCTGTTTAGAAAGATGACCTCTTCAAAGGGCTTCGCTACACTCTTATAATGACGTCGTCCTCTCCCCCTCCTGGCCCAGTACAAGACAGCGCCCCCGCTGATCTTGTGGAAAAGCTGCCCTTGGGCCGTACCCGGGCCATTTTATTGTGGGAGCAGTGCTATGCGATTTTCACCCCCATGGTGGCCATCATCTTGGCGTTTTTCAGCCTCAGCCTATGGGGGGTTTGGGATATTTTGCCATGGTGGGCCCATTGGGCGGGCCTGCTGGGAACCTTTTTAGCCCTGGTTTTTTATGTCAATTGGCGCCCGGGCGCCCTTTCTTGGCCCTCCAAGCAGGAAGTTCTAGGACGACTTGAAAAGGATAACAACTTAGTGGCCGGAACACTTTTAGATCAATATGACACCCCCCTTGACAAAGATCAAACGGGGCCCCTGTGGCAAAAACATATCAGCCGCCTACAAACCATAACAAAAGACAGTCGCCCTCGCCCGCCAAAGGCAGCCATTGATCAAACAGATCCTTTTTCTCTGCGATATGCCGCGCTTCTTCTATTTATAACAGGGGTCATTTTTTCAGGGTCAAATTTTCAAGACCGATTAGGGCAGAGCCTGCAACCCAGGTTAGGCGCGCCCATCCCCCTTATAGCGGATATTTGGGTAGAGCCCCCCGCCTATACAAATCGCCCCACACAATTCTTAGCGCGAGGCGAAAATCTACCAAACCGTCCCTTTGACAATATAGCAGTGCCTGTGGGGAGTGAGCTACATGTTCGGCTTGCGCGGCAAGATGGCAAAGAAAATCTCCGTGCTCACATCAAAATGACTACCGATGAACAGCAAATAAGGCTGACCCCCACATATGAAGAAAAGGGCCTAACCCTTCGCCATGCTTTACGTGAAAATAGCGCCATTCTTATCTCAGTGGGAGGACGAAAAGCTATATGGCCATTTCAAATAATTCCTGACACCCCACCATCCGTTAGATGGACAACCCCCATAGAAGAAAAAGATGGTAATCGCATATCCTTTTCTGTTGAGCTTGAAGATGACTATGGGGTTTCAGGGGCAACCCTTCACTTGCGCTTATCCCCCAATTTACATCGCGCTCCGGATATTCCGTCCCCCTCAAAAAGCTCTTGGGAAAAACGCGTCACTATTGACCTGCCCCTCTTGCGCGGGGCTCTTGCCGCAGGGCAACCCGCCATAAGAAAGGTGAATTTAGACCTCACCGAGCATCCTTGGGCGGGCCTTCCCCTTGAGGCGCAGGTCCAAATTACCGATGGCGCAGGGCAAACGGCCCTTACCCCCCGCCAAAAAATAACCCTTCCCACCCGGCGTTTTTATAACTCTCTGGCACAAACGGTGATTGAGGAACGCCAAAATATCGCCCTAGCGCCCGAAAGTTGGATGCGCAGTACACGTTTATTTGACGCGCTAACCTTCGCCCCAGATCGTTTTTATGACAGCACTCAACAATATCTTTTGATCCGAACCGCCTATCATGACCTTTACCAAGGCGCAGGCGAAAATATTGAGGAGATTGTTGACAGCTTTTGGCCCCTGGCCATTGCGCTTGAGGATGATGGCATCACCTTTGCCCGCCAACGGTTAGAGGCTGCACGTCAAGCCTTGAAGGAGGCCCTGGCTCGAAATGCTCCGCAGGATGAAATTGATCAGTTGGTGGAAGAGTTACGGCTTGCCAAGGATGCTTATATTGCTGCACTTGCGGCCTCTGGTGATGCCTATGCGGAGAATAATGATGATACTGACCTTCAAAACCAAGACCTTGACGCCCTTTTAGATGAAATCGCCGATCTCCGGCGTCAGGGCCGCCTTGAGGAAGCCCAAGATCTTCTTTCTCAATTGGCCGAGATGCTAGAAAATATGCGTATTGCCAATGGCAGCGCAGAGGGGCCGTCATCAGATGACCGTCAAGCTCAAAGTGGACAACAGGGGTCAGGCGGACAAAACAGCGGCAATGCCGATGGAGAGGGAACATCCGGGGATGGCTTAAACCAAGCCGGTGAATTGATTGATCAGCAACGCCGGCTGGCGGACCAGACCTTTTCTGCCCAAAGAGGTGACAGAGACATCGCAGGTCTTGCGGATGAGCAATTTGACTTGGCTCAAATTGCGAGAGACCTTAGCCGTCAGCGTGAAACAACAGAAGATACTACCGCTGACCAAATTCTTAGCGATGCTGCAGACAGAGCTCAGCAAGCTTTTGCCCAAGCAGCCGAACGAATGGAAAATGCTGGCGAGGCTTTGGCCAGGGGCGATTTACGCCGGGCCCAAATCCAACAAGATCAAGTTTTAGAGGCATTGAACCAAGGGGCACGCGCCTTGGCAGATCAGCGTCTTGCAGAAGACACCGGGGGCGAAACGGCGCAAGGCCAAGAGGGGCAAGCCCAAGGAACACAAGGGACAGCCAATCAACAAGCTGCAAATAGAGACCCCTTAGGTCGCCTTTATGGAGGACGGGGAGAGACAGACATTAACATCCCCGATCTATCCGATGCTGACCAAATAAAGAAGCTCACGGATCAAATTCGTCAGCGTTTATCGAACCCCAACCTCCCCCCCGCCCAGCGAGACTATCTAGAACGCTTGCTAAAGCGGTTTTAGATCAACCAGCTATAACCAGGCTAACCGGTTTGCGTCGGCGTTTTCACTGATCTCGCCTTCCAAAAGCCAAAACCAATTCTCACCTCATGTCAGGCCTACAATAGGCTTCGTCTTGCGATATTCTTTGGCTGTAATTTTAAACTGCTTCACAATCTCAAATTACATGCTATAAATAACACGCATCAATAGAGGAATCGAATTTATGTCTCTTCGTCTTCATCGATCTGTTGTTTCTGTTTTGGCTGTCATCGCAGCAGGCCTGTCCTTTTCAACTGCTCAGCCTGAAGAGGAAAAGGTTTCCCCATCAACTTTAGATCGCGTGTTGGCACGTTTTTCAGGGGAGTATGTGAATTTTGCAGGGCCAAAGCTAACAGACGCGGTTTGGCTCGACCCTAATTCTCTTGCCTTTACG
>JBCCMT010000031.1:0-11799 GCA_039026195.1 Pseudomonadota bacterium
GCAGACAACAGCGCTATATCGCACCTTTATCAATGACAGTACGTTGTTGGGAATTATTATGACCGTTTTCGCTCGGCTTTTGATTGAGATCGTTGCCTTCGTCTTCGGCGGCCTTACGGGCCACCGTTAGGTCAGGTTGCAGCAAAAGTGGACTACCGGTTTTGTGACCGCAACCTGACCAAATAAAAGATGAGAGCCGTTTGCGATTTTAAAAGTGGATTACATCCACAGCTAACGGCTCTTGGGGGACCTTCCCGCGTTTCTCTCCCCTGAGGGGCAGGAGAGGCCGCAAGAAGGAGAAATAGAAAAGGCGCTGGCCCCCCACGCGGGCCAGCGCCTTTTCTTATGAAAGGGTAATATTACTCGAAGGTTTTTTCAGATATGATGATGTCTTGCCCTAGAGAGCTTTCCAAATATCATCTATTAAAATCGCGGTTCTTTTGAATAGATTAGCCTTCATTCTCGGAGATCATTGAATGCGCCTTCCCTCCCTATTTTATTTACTTTTCTCCCTTCTGATCATTTGCACGCCCCTTAATATTTCGCGCGCCGCTGCGGATACCATTGACGTCAACCTACCCTTTGAGAAATTCACCCTGAATAATGGCCTCACCGTGGTTGTGCATGAGGACCGCAAAGCCCCCGTCATCGCCATTCAAGTGATGTATGATGTAGGCTCTAAGGATGAACCCCAAGGGCAGACGGGTTTTGCCCATTTGTTTGAACACCTCATGTTTAACGGCTCAGAGAATTTTGACGATGATTATTTTGTGGCCTTAAAGGACATGGGGGCGACCCAATATAACGGAACCACGAGTACGGATCGAACAAACTATTACCAAACCGTGCCCACAGGCGCCTTTGAGCAAATTCTTTTCCTTGAAAGTGATCGCATGGGGCATTTATTGGGCGCCGTGACCCAAGAAAAGCTCGATAATCAAATCGGCGTGGTCAAAAATGAAAAAAAAGTTGGGGATGACAGACCCTTTGGTCGCCGCATTTGGTATAATATCTTTGAAAATCTGTACCCTGTTGGCCATCCTTATCACCACCCCACCATTGGATCGATGGAGGATGTCGGCAACGCCACCTTGGAAGATGTACAGGATTGGTTCAATAAATATTATGGGGCCGCCAATGCTGTTTTGGTTCTTGCAGGCGATATTGATACGCAAACGGCGCGACCCTTGGTGGAGAAATATTTCGGCCATATCCCTTCTGGGCCGCCGCTTGTGAAGGCCAATACGAATTCCGTCCCCCTCCTCACAAATAAGCATGGCGTGTTTTATGACCGGGTTGATCAACCGCGCCTTTATCGCGCCTATATCGCCCCGCCGACTGGGTCCGAAACCTCCCCCTTATTGGACCTCATGACCCGGGCCTTGGCCAGCGGGAAAACCTCTCGGCTTTATAAACGATTGGTGGATGAGCTTGAGTTGGTCAACAATATCAATGCTGGCTACAGCGAGAGTATGCTGTCCGGGCAGATTTATTTCATCACTGATGTGAAACGGGCCCAAGACATAGACCGGGTCAATGACATTATTGATGCTGAGATTGCACAATTCCTCAAAGACGGTCCGACAAAAGATGAGTTACAGCGGGCTAAGACAATTTATCTTTCAAGTGAAGTGAGGGGTCTTGAATCTGTTGCAGGAAAAGCTGCCACCTTAGCCCGGGGTGAGCTATTTTTTGGCGACCCAGATTTTTACGTGGAAGAAAACCTCAACCGGATGCAGGCGGCCACACGACAACAGGTCAGAGAAGCAAGCGCAAAATATCTTCAGCATGGATATTATGAGCTTCAAGTTCTGCCCTTCGGCCAATATCAGTCAAGCCAAGCCCAGTATGATCGTGCACAAGGCTTACCTGACCGAGGCACGCCTGGAGAACTTACCTTTCCGGAAACGGAAGAATTCACCTTATCAAACGGCATTTCTGTGGTGGTGGCCCCCCGGCCCACCATTCCTGTGGTCGAGCTGGCTTTACAATTCGACGCTGGGACAGCGACCGGCAATATCGCTATAGGAGAGCGGTCTGAGGCCCTTCCCTATCTGGCCCCGATGACCACCGCCCTGATGGATGAAGGGACAGAAAAGCGCAGCGCCCAGGATATTGCTGAATTGGCAGAAGAGCTTGGCGCCCGCATCCGCATCGGCAACAGCAAGGACAGCTCATCCGCCTATCTATCTGCCCTCAAACCAAATTTTGCTCAAAGCTTAGACCTGTTGTCAGACATTGTAAGGAACGCCACTTTCCCTCCTCAAGAGATTGAGAAATTCCGTGCCCGGGCGATCGATAGCCTTCGCCAAGGGCAAGCTGATAATCAACAACTCGGGTCAAGGGCCTTGAACCATGCTCTTTATGGGGATCGTCACCCCTATGGCGCGTTTAAAACGGTCAACGCCTCAATCCAAGGGGTCGAGCAAATAACCCAACAAGACTTGATTGCTTGGCGGAACAGTTGGTTAAGGCCGGACAATGTGACGATATTTGCCTCTGGGGACGTGACAGCGGAAAATTTGCGTCCCCTTTTAGAAAAACAGTTTGGGAAATGGCAGGCCCAAGGGCCGCAGGTGGAGAAGAATATGCCGCAACTCTCCAACCCTGCCGCCCCCAAAGTGATTGTCATCAATAAACCTGATACCCAGCAATCGCTTATCCTTGCTGGTCGACTTATTCCCCCCGTCGGTGCACGTAATGATACAGCCATTGCCGCCATGAATGACAGCTTTGGGGGAAGCTTCCTCTCACGGATCAATATGAACTTACGTGAAGATAAAGGGTGGTCCTACGGTGTTCGCTCCGGGGCGGGCGGCGGGGTGGGCCAACGCCTGTTCACTATCCAAGCCCCCGTACAAAGCGATAAAACAGGGGCCGCCATTGCAGAGCTGCGCAATGAAATGGCGGGCGTCCTTCAAGATAGACCCTTCACCCAAGACGAACTTGATCAAACCACCGCCAGCGTGGTGGGAGCCTCCCCAGGACAGTTTGAAACCGCCAGCGCTGTGCTACGGTCTATGATGGGAAATAGCGTCTACGGACGGCCCCTTGACTATGCTGTGGGGCGCGCTGAACGCTATCGCGCGTTAACCCTCGATGACCTTGCTGATGCTGCGACTGAGGTCATCGACCCCCAGTCACTCACATGGGTGATTGTGGGGGATTGGCAGACCATTGAATCTCAGATCGTCAGCCAAAATATTGGGCCGATTGAGGTCCGTGAAGCGGTGAATGAATAAGGCACCAGCGCTCGTTAAATCCCATTAAAACCCTATATATCTCTTATGACAAATCATCATGGGATAACGATTTATTATGATGGGGCTTGCCCCCTCTGTGTCAAAGAGATTTCACTGTTAAGGCGACTTGACCGGCCCCGAGACCGTTTACGGTTTGAAGATATCTCGCCCCCTGACGCGTCCCCTTCTTGTCAAATTGATCGGCGGGACCTTATGGCGCGGTTTCATGTGCGGTTAGGGGACGGAAAAATCGTCAACGGGGCGCAAGCCTTCACCGAAAGTTGGAGCCAGATCCCTTATCTCATCTGGCTGCGACCCATTGGCCGATGGGCCCCCAGCCGTTGGGCCCTCAACAAGCTCTATAATGGCTTTTTAAAAATACGGCCCACTTTGCAAAAGTGGGTCTCAACTTAAGGCGCGAAGAGGAAGGTTAGTCCTTTTTCGGGGAAGAGCTCTCCTCTGGCTCAACCTTAGTGGCCTCATCTTCCGAAGATGTTTCTTCACTCGGTGCCGGTGGCGCCGTGTGCACCGTCGTTTCTGGTGCAGAAACATTGTCAGAGGGCGGAGGGGAAGAAGAGGGCGTTGTGGGCGCGGGGGTTAACCCAGCTTCCACCCCATCCGCCGAAAAGCCATTGCCTTGCAAGTTATCATCAATGGACAAAACAGCCATGATAAGCTCCGCCCCCACCCGAAGTAACAAAAGCTGCAATAAAAACCCGAAAGGAACGAGGATAAATTCCCCAAACTTCCCGCCAAAAAGGAATGTGATCATTTCAAAAAGGCTGATCACAATAAGATAAAATAGTGCCACATAATAGGCGAACTTCACAAGCCCTCGGCCCAAATGTTCTTCAAAACTTAAAAATCGACCAATCAAATCAGACATTATTCTTTCCCTTAATGCGCTTCATTCCAATTTTGTCCCACACCGGCTTCTACAACCAGGGGCACGGAAAGATGGACAGCCGGCAATGGTGCCTGCTCCATCACTTGTTTGACCACCGCGCATGTCTCATCAGCCTCGTCCTTCGGACATTCAAGAACCAATTCATCATGCACTTGCAATAACATTTTTGCCGCCAATCCCGTTCCCGCCAACGCTGAGGGAAGCTTTATCATCGCCCGCTTCACCACATCAGCGGCGGAGCCTTGGATGGGGGCATTAATGGCTTGGCGTTCTGCAAAATTGCGTTGAGATGGGTTTTTCGCTTTTATATTGGGGGTATGGGACCGCCGCCCGAAGAGGGTTGTCACATATCCCTTCTCTTTTGCCGTCTCTATGGTTTCATCCATATACTGTTTAATACCAGGAAATTTTTCAAAATAGTCTTTTATATATTGGCTTGCCTCCCCGCGGGGAATGCCCAATTGTTTGGCCAACCCAAAGGCAGAAATCCCATAAATAATCCCAAAGTTAATGGCCTTGGCTTGTCGCCGCACAACCGGATCCATCCCTTCTAAGGGGACCCCGAAAACCTCAGAAGCGGTCATAGCGTGAATATCAAGACCATCCCGAAAAGCCTTCTGTAAGCTTTCAATATTGGCAATATGGGCCAGCAGCCGCAATTCGATTTGACTATAGTCAGCTGAAATGAGCACATTCCCCTTTTCAGGGACGAAAGCTCTCCTAATCTTCCGGCCATCTTCTGTGCGGATGGGAATATTTTGAAGATTAGGGTCATTGGATGACAACCGGCCCGTATTGGTTCCGGCTAATGAAAACGACGTATGCACCCGACCTGTTTCAGGGTGAATGGCTTCCACCAAAGCATCCGTATAGGTTCCTTTAAGCTTCGATAGCTGGCGCCATTGCAAAATTTCCATGGCCACAGGGTGCCCCTCTAAGGCCAAGCCATCTAAAACATCGGCATCGGTGGACCATGCCCCTGTTTTTGTTTTCTTCCCCCCTGGCAATCCAAGTTTCCCAAACAGGATCTCTCCAATTTGTTTGGGGCTCCCTAAGTTAAAGGCCTCCCCAGCGGCATCATGGGCGGCTTTCTCGTGGTTTGCCATGCGGGCAGAAAAATCATGGGACAGATCTGCTAAAACCTTTTGGTCAACCTTAATGCCATGGCGCTCCATTTGAACAATAACAGGCACCAAAGGACGGTCTAAGGTTTCGTAAACGGTACTCATTTTTTGCTGCAGTAAATGCTGTTTTAACGTCTGATGGAGGCGGAATGTAATGTCTGCATCTTCAGCGGCATAGGGGCTCGCATCCTTAATGGGAATTTGATCAAAAGTTTTTGCCTTTTTCCCTGTTCCCACCACGGATGAAAAAGAAATAGGCTTATGACCCAGATGCAATTGCGAAAGCTCGTCCATGCCATGGCCATGCAATCCGCAATCCGCCGCATATGACATCAGCATGGTATCATCATAACTGATGATTTCTAGCCCATAACGCGCAAGCACAAGGGCATCATATTTTAGATTCTGTCCAATCTTCAAAATGGCGGGATTAGCAAGGATAGGCTGAAGACACGCAACAACATCCTCCACAGACAATTGCCGTGCAGCATCTTCATCATCCAAGTCAAGCCCCTCTGCTCCCCCCTTTGAGCCATGGGTCAAAGGCACATAGACCCCTTGCCCGGCTCGCGCGGAAAGACACACCCCCACAAGGCGCGCTTGCATTGCAGTTAGACTATTGGTTTCCGTATCAATCGCCAACACACCGATATCTTCAGCATCGTTTAAAATATCTTTAAGCTGATCGATATCAAAAACTGTTTCATATGCATCTTGATTGATCGGCGCTACCGCTGGTGCTTTAGCGGGCGGCGCCTCTACACCCCCCGCTTCCCGCACCCGGCGGGTCAGGGTTGAAAATTCCATCTCTTCAAGGAAAGTCACCAATTGGCTATGGTCAAGATCCGTCACCCCAAAATCCTCAGGGCGATCTGGAACAGGCACATGGCGCTCTAAAGTCACAAGCTGGCGGGAGAGTAATGCCTCTTCCTTATGCATCTCCAACACTTCACGCCGTTTTTTTTGCTTAATTTCACCTGTCCGCTCTAATAAGGCATCAAGGGTTTCATATTCTTTGAGCAATTGCGCCGCTGTTTTCGGACCAATACTTGGAACGCCAGGGATATTATCTGTACCGTCGCCCATGAGCGCTTGAAGGTCGATCATTTTTTCAGGGGCCACCCCGAATTTTTCCACCACCGCCCCATGGTCAATGATTTTATTTTTCATGGGATCAAACATCACCGTTTGATCTGTAATCAGCTGCGTTAAGTCTTTGTCAGAGGACACAATAACCACCTCCGCCCCCGCTTCTTCAGCAAGGCGGGCATGGGTGGCCATAATATCATCTGCCTCATAGCCTTCTTGCTCAATACACGGAAGACCAAAGGCGCGGGTTGCCTCACGAATAAGGGGGAATTGGGGGACCAAATCCTCCGGTGGTTCCCCCCGATTGGCCTTATACGCAGGATAGATATCATTCCGAAATGTCTTGCTTTTATGGTCAAAAATCACAGCAAAATGGGTGGGGGTGCCGATATGTTCCTGCGCGGCATCATTCACATCCGTGAGCAGCTTCCACAACATATTGCAAAAGCCAGAGATCGCCCCGACCGGCAAGCCATCGGATTTTCGTGTTAGCCCTGGCAAAGCATGAAAGGCACGAAAAATATAAGCAGATCCATCTACAAGATAGAGGCGGCTATCGGTGTTCAGGGGCATTTTTTGCGACATACCCTCTCATAGAGAGTTTAGCGCTAAGAAGAAAGGATTTCTGTTCCAGTGTCCCACTTTGCAATTGCTTTAAGCAACCTTTCGGCCCTGGTGACCCTCTAGAAACGCTTTTTCCGCCTCTTCGTCAAATCGATCCCGAATAAAGCCAGCGACTTTGGGCTGAATAATATTCCGCCATTTTGACCCGCTAAAGACCCCGTAATGACCTGCGCCTTTTTGAATATAATCTTCTTGATCCTTTCGCGGAATGCCTGTGCAAAGATCGTGGGCCGCTTGGGTTTGGCCAATCCCAGAAATGTCATCGAGCTCCCCTTCTACGGTTAAGAGGCCCGTATTGGTAATGGCGCTAAGATCAACAGTCTCCCCTCGATGGGTGAATAGCCCCTTGGGAAGAAGATAGTCTTGGAAAACATCTTTGATGGTCTGCAGATAAAACTCCGCCGTCATATCGCATACGGAAAGATATTCATTGTAAAAGCGTTCATGTTTTTCCGTACTAACGTGATCCCCTTGAATTAAATTCTCAAAATAGTCCCACATGGCGTTGGCATGACGTTCAGCATTCATCGACATGAAATTATAAAGCTGTAAGAAACCCGGATAAACCCGGCGCCCAATCCCGGCATAAGGGGCCGGCACCGTTTGAATCATATTCCGTTCGAACCATTCAAAGGCTTTTTGCTCTGCTAAAAGGTTGGTGACCGTTGGGCTTTTTCTTGCATCAATAGGACTGCCCATAAAGGTCATGGTGCGCGGCGTTGCGGAATGATCCGCCTTCGACATAATCGCCACAGCCGCGAGGAGCGCTGGGCCAGGCTGACAAACCGCCATGGTATGCGCACCAGGCCCGATTTCTTCGATATACTCAATCAGATAATCGATATAGTCGTTCAAATCAAAACGCCCCAAAAACACAGGTACGTTCCGAGCGTCGGCCCAATCTGTGATGTAAACATCATGATCCGGTAACATGGCTTGCACCGTCCCTCGCAAAAGGGTGGCAAAGTGACCAGACATGGGGGCAACGATCAGCACCCGGGGGTCGGGGATACCCTTCTTCGCCTCTAGGAGCGCTCCTGGCTCTCGTTTAAAATGGAGAAGGGATCCAAAAGGTTTTTCCACCACCGTTTCGATAGTGAGGGGAACGGAGTGACCATCTATCTCGAGGGGGGGGAGGTTCCATTCCGGCTTTCCATAACGGCGGGTCATGGCCTCTTGCACTTTAAGGGCCGCCAGATTTGCTTTTGATACCCAGCTATCTCGGGCGGGGTTAGCCGAAGAAGTATAATAATCGGTCGCGATATTTGTCAGCTCCCGCAAGGGCGTGAAAAACTGACGACTAAGTTCATAGGCAGTGTAGAGCATAAATCACGGACCTTTACGGCGATAGAAAGCTATTTCTATTGCACTGCAGCATAGTTTTGTATTTTATGCCATACCGTATCTAAAGGTTCGGTAAAATTGAGAAGACATAGCTTGTGCGCTTTTGTCGCAAACTTAGAGCATTTCGCGTTCCTTTGGAATCGCTCAATGGCTCTACGTTATTGTTTTGTCACGCACCTTCTGCGGATAACCACTCACACCCCGTATCAAGTACGAGGCAGACTTTATCCGCGATGCGCCCTAAAATAAAGCTTAATTTTTTCTTAACGCTGTTAGAGATGCCGCCGAATGATTTTCTCTAGCTGCTCTGGCGCTGTGGCATCGGGGGCGGCGACCACAGGCATACCGGACGCATCCGTTAAGTAAAATAAACGCTGATGGTCCATGGTATATTCCATCGCACTGTCGGGTAGAGGAACTTTGGCGGCATAGACATTTAGGGCATCCCTTGCCGCGGTGAGCGCTTCATCAGAGCCGGTAAGGCCAAGAATGCGCGGGTCATAAGCCAGATGGTTTTTCAATCGCGTTGGCGTATCCCGTTCAGGATCAACGGTGATAAAAAGCGCATGAATATGTTCAGCATCTGGGCCTAATCGGTCTAAGGTGGCCGTCATATTTCCAAGCGCTGCCGGGCAGATATCAGGGCAAGCGGTGAACCCAAAATAGATGAGCATGGGCTTGCCTTCAAACCGTTCATCGCTGGCGGATTGCTCGTCATGATCCACAAGATCAAAATCGGCGTCGAACATGCTGTTCAACCTAATCTCCCCCTCCACCGGCTTATCTGTGCCGCTGCATCCGCCAAACATCAGGACAAAACCTGCAAGTCCAATAAATAATAAGGGAGACAAGAAAGCTTGGAAAGAAATGCGCATTTGACACCTTTGACGCGTAGGGCTTTTATGAATTTCGTTTATACATCAGATATATGAATATTCACAAATTTTTTCCCAACCCTCTTTTTCAGGGCCCCTCTCCCCGCGCGCGGCTTATTCGTATGAGGACACTCACACGGCTAAGATGGTTTGCTGTCAGTGGGCAACTTTTGGTCATTTTATTTGTAAGAGTTGGCCTTGGATATGAAGTCCCCGTTGGCCCGGTCTTAGCTGCCATTGCGGTGGGGGTATGGTTCAACCTCTACATGATTTTCACGGCCATGCCGGCGCATATCCTTCAGCCGCCACAATTGGTTCGTCATCTTTGTTTTGATGTGGCGCAAATCGGAACCGTTTTGTTTTTGACCGGGGGGATCCACAATCCCTTTTGCGTGTGGCTTATTTTACCGGCCATGTTGGCCGCCTCGTCGTTAGAGCGGCGCTCAGCGCTCATGGTTATGGGCATGGTTATTCTCACCTTAACAGGCCTCACCATTTGGCATCTGCCCCTCCCTTGGGGCGCACAAGGGTTATCCATGCCCTTGATCTATGATGTGGGGACCTGGCTTGCGATGTTGCTCGGGATTGGTTTCACAGCCTCCTATGCGCACAAATTGGCGACAGACCAATCAAAATTGAGTACCGCCTTAGAGACCACTCAAAATGTTTTGGCGCGGGAAGAACGGCTGACGGCGCTTGGTGGGCTGGCGGCGGCGGCAGCCCATGAATTGGGGACCCCCCTTGGGACCATCCAAGTCACCGCAAAAGAAATGGAAAGAGAGCTGCCAGACGGCCCCCTAAAAGAGGATGCTCGACTGCTTCTCTCTCAAACCCAACGGTGCCAACGCATCCTCCACCGTCTTGCGGACACAGGAAAGGCAGTGGATGCCCGCCACAGCGTGATGTCCTTAGAAGAAATCCTACGGGAAGCGGCGCACCCTTTTTTAAAGGACACCCCCATCCGGGTTGAGTTTGCCTTTGATGCGACGTGTCAAACCAAAGCCCCGGAGGAGCTAACCCGAAAGCCAGAGGTCATATATGGCTTACGTACATTGATTGAAAATGGCATCAAATTTGCCGACAAGGCTGTCCGCCTGACCGCCTGGTGGGATAACGACACTGTTTTGATCACGATTGAAGATGACGGCCCAGGCTTCCCCCCGGATGTACAATTGCGCCTAGGCGAACCCTATCCCCACGCTGATGCAGGAAAAGAACCTCAAGCGAAACAGGGGCTTGGCTTAGGGGTTTTCATCTCTAAGACCTTACTTGAACGAACTGGAGCCCAACTGAACTTTGGGAATAAAAAACAATTGGGTGGGGCATGGGTCGAAGTGTCCTGGCCCCTCGTCAACCTAACAGAGTGACCTATATTATTATTAAATGACTATAAATAAGGTGGATTTTAGGATGATGAACGAAATATCCTCGACGGAATTACCAGACCCGAGTTGCTTAATTGTAGATGACGATATGCCCTTTCGAACGCGGCTCGGTCGCGCGATGGAAAAACGCGGGTTTAAACCAGTTTTAGCAGAAACCGTTTCTGAGGCAAAACAAATTATTGGGAATACCCCCCCCGCCTTTGCGGTGGTGGACCTTCGCCTTGATGATGGGGATGGCATTGAAATCGTGAACCATCTTCATGAAAAACGTGCCGATGCACGCGGGGTGATTCTCACGGGATATGGCAATATTACAACAGCAGTGGCGGCTGTGAAAGCGGGGGCCATTGATTATCTTGCCAAACCGGCAGATGCCGATGATGTGTTAAAAGCCTTAATGGCCCCTCCAGGGGAAAGACCCGCGCCCCCAGAAAACCCCATGTCCGCCGACCGGGTGCGGTGGGAGCATATTCAGCGGGTGTATGAACTTTGCAACCATAACGTGTCTGAAACGGCTCGCCGATTGGGGATGCACCGCAGGACACTCCAGCGCATTTTAGCGAAAAGAGCTCCTATTTAAGAGAAAAATGCATGTGTTGAAAAACATCTGTCTTGTTCTTTTGTTGGCTTTGATCGCTATGCCTGCGGGGGCGAGTGAGCATGTCTTCCCTACCCTTACGGCCAAAGATTTGAATAAAAGGGAGGTCACCCTGCCTCAGGGCCTGCCCGGTGACCCTTCCGTTGTCATGCTCGCCTTTTATCGTAAGCAACAGGATGATCTGAACACTTGGATCAATGGGATGAATTTAAAGGCAGAGGATGCGCCCCCTTGGGTCGAATTACCGGTGGTAGGGTGGCATAATCGCCTTTTTAGCCGCTATATTGATAATGGGATGCGGTCTGGTATTACCGCTACAGAGGACCGGGCCCGCACCATCACCATCTATCGCGGGCGGTCTTGGCTGCTTGAGCCTTTGGGGTTGTCGGAAACAGATCGTGTCTATGTGTTGGTGGTTCGTCAGAATGGAGAAGTGCTGCTGACCTTAGAGGGTACTTACAGCGAAGAGAAAGCCACTCAGGTGCGGGCAGTGTTTGAAAATGCCGTAGCTTTTTGATTTCTCTTGCCATCTTAAGACATTCAAGGCATTCGCTTTGAATGTCTCGTTTATCGACCCGATTTGAAGAATTACGCGCGAAAGACCAAGCGGC
>JBCCMT010000032.1:0-11713 GCA_039026195.1 Pseudomonadota bacterium
CTTTGAATTTTTAAATATAATAAAAAAGCCAATCCTGTTCCGGCAAAGTTCAGCCATAACACCGCCATTGAAGTAGTGTGGACACTGATCCCGGTCTTGATCTTGGTGTTTATCGCCCTCTTCTCCTTTGACCTTCTTTACTTAAGTGACCGTATCCCTGATGCGCAGGTGGAAGAATATGAGTCTGGTACGACGGTGGCTACCTTTGAAAATGATTTCCCAGCGTCCCGTCTCATCAAAAAAGATAAACATTTAGAGGTGGCCTTGGTGGACCAAGCCACAGGACGAACCAATTTGCTCGCGCCCAATGATGATTACGCTGTAGAAGGGTTTGGGGAAGAGGAATTGATCATCACCCTGAATCAAGCGGTCCCCCAAGGAAATCGCCTTCGCGTGATCGGCGGACGGAGCCGAGTGGGGGAGAAGAAATTCCTTGATCTCTTCGGGGAGGATAAATCTCAAATCGTCCCTGCACCCACGGTCACTATTAAATCCACAGGGTTCCAATGGGGGTGGAACTATAGCTATCCTGATTATGGGGATTTTGAATTTACCTCATTGATCGCGCCAAAAGACAGTGTGCCCTCCCATCTTTATCGTCTGGCCACCACCAATGACATTGTGGTGCCTGCGGGGGAGACTATTCGGCTGGTGGTCACCGCGCGGGACGTGATCCATGCTTGGGCGATGCCGGCATTCGCGGTAAAAATTGATGCCATTCCAGGCCGGTTGAATGAAACATGGTTTTATACTGAAAAAGAGGGGACCTATTACGGTCAATGCTCTGAAATTTGCGGCATTGATCACGCCTATATGCCCATCTCTGTCCGCGTTGTATCTCGGCCAGAATTTGAAGCGTGGGTGGATGAACGTCGCGAGATGGACGGCTTAGAACCTGTCTTTGTTCGCCTCGACGAGGCCGAAAAAGACGAAGCTGAAAAATTAGTGGCGGTATCCCCCGCCCAAGACAATTTGAACTAAGGACGACAGCGCCATGAGTAGCACAATCGCCAAAGGTCTAAATGATCACGCCCATGAAGAGACCCATGACCACAAACCCTCTTTCTTTGTGCGGTGGTTTTTCTCCACCAACCATAAAGATATCGGCATTCTCTATCTGATTTTTGCCATTTTTGCTGGTGTTGTGGGCGGGGCCATGTCGGGGCTTATCCGCGCCGAACTGGCAGAACCTGGCATCGGGATTGAAGAGCGCGGCGTGCTGATCAACTTCACCGATGAAACAAAAATGATCCCACAAGTCGATGGAGCTTGCCCGGCGGGGGCGACCATTGTGGGGGATCAATGCGAGGTCACGCGAAGTGCGTCTGAGCGAGAAACCTCTGCGAAAAATTTCTATAATGTGCTGATCACCTATCATGGGCTTATCATGATTTTCTTCCTGGTGATGCCGGCTTTGATAGGGGGGTTTGGGAATTTCTTTGTGCCCATCATGATTGGGGCCCCGGATATGGCCTTCCCCAGGATGAATAATATTTCCTTCTGGCTCTATGGGGCGTCGGGGGCCTTATTGATGCTCTCCCTTTTTGCTCCTTCTTACGGGGCGGAACTTGGCTATGGCGGGGGCTGGGTGCTTTACCCACCGCTCTCCACCTCCACCACCGGCCCGGCCATGGATCTATTGATCGTGTCTCTTCACTTGGCAGGAGCCAGCTCAATTCTAGGGGCGATCAATTTCATCACGACCATTTTCAACATGCGGGCGCCGGGCATGACTCTGCACAAGATGCCGCTTTTCGCTTGGTCTGTGTTGGTCACCGCCTTCTTGCTTGTCCTATCGTTACCGGTTCTGGCCGGCGCGATTACGATGTTGCTAACGGACCGTATGTTCGGGACCGCCTTTTTTGATGCGGCCAATGGGGGGGACCCGGTTTTGTACCAGCATCTCTTTTGGTTCTTCGGGCACCCTGAGGTGTATATTTTGATCCTGCCTGCCTTTGGGATTATTAGCCATATTGTATCGACCTTCTCGAAAAAGCCGATCTTCGGCTATCTCGGCATGGCCTATGCCATGGTGGCCATTGGCTTTGTCGGCTTCATTGTTTGGGCCCACCATATGTATACGGTGGGTCTGTCGGTGGATATGAAGGCCTATTTTGTGGCGGCGACCATGGTCATCGCCGTGCCCACGGGAATTAAAATTTTCTCCTGGATTGCCACCATGTGGGGCGGCTCCATCGAATTTAAGACCCCCATGGTTTGGGCGGTGGGCTTTATTTTCCTTTTCACCGTTGGCGGGGTAACAGGGGTCCTACTCGCCAATGCTGGCATCGACCATTATATGCATGATACTTACTATGTGGTGGCACACTTCCACTATGTGCTTTCGCTTGGGGCGGTCTTTGGGATTTTCGCCGCGTGGTATTACTGGCACGAAAAAATGTTCGGTGTGCCCTATAATGAGTTTTTAGGTCAGCTCCATTTCTGGGTGATGTTTATTGGGGTGAACCTGATCTTCTTCCCGCAGCATTTCTTAGGGATGCAAGGGATGCCCCGCCGATATGTCGACTATCCTGAGGGGTATGCGTATTGGAACAAGATTTCCACCATCGGTTACGGCGTGATGGCCTTGGGCCTCCTCGTATGGGTTGTGGTGGAGCTTGAATCTTATCTCAACCGTAAACGTCGGGTGGCAAAAGATAATCCGTGGGGGGAAGGGGCCACCACATTGGAGTGGACCTTGCCTTCACCGCCCCCTTATCACCAGTTTAACGAGTTGCCGAAAATTAAATGACCGAGGTGAGTTCATCTGGAACAAAGAATGGGGGCGCCAGCCGTATGGCGCCCCTTTCGCGTGATAGCGAGGGGGGCTTGTCCCTTGCGGGCCCGCGCGATTTCTTTGACCTCTTAAAACCTCGGGTCATGAGCCTGGTTATTTTTACTGCCCTTGTGGGCATGGTGGCGGCGCCGGGGGCGATTGCCAATTGGCCGCTTGCGCTATTGTCCTTGCTTGCCATCGCTGTGGGGGCAGGGGCCTCTGGCGCCCTCAACATGTGGTGGGACGCTGATATTGATGCTGTCATGACGCGGACAAAAGGTCGTCCCATCCCCGCTGGAAAGATTGCAAAAGCAGAGGTGGCCGCCTTTGGTGGATTTCTCTCTCTCCTCTCGGTATGGTTGCTGGCGCTAACCTCTAACTATGTGGCGGCCGGCCTTTTAGCCTTCACCATTTTTTTCTATGTGGTGATTTATTCTATCGGCCTTAAACGCGCCACACCGCAAAATATTGTGATTGGTGGGGCCGCGGGCGCTCTTCCCCCCGTGGTGGGCTGGGCTGCCGTCACCGGAACAGCCCCCCTAGAAGCGTGGATTTTGTTTGCTATCATCTTTTTATGGACACCGCCCCATTTTTGGGCATTGGCGCTTTTAAAATCCGCGGACTATGAAGCCGCCGGCATCCCCATGATGCCCAATGCCAAAGGGGTGGATCACACCCGAAAACTGATCTGGCTTTATTCCATTGTTTTGGTGCTTGTGGCGCTGACGCCCCTCCTATTTCCCATGGCCGATTGGATTTATGCGAGTGTTGCAACCGTTGGGGGCATAGTGTTTTTACTGAAAGCTTGGTCCATTAAATCTAAAGGCCGCGACGAAGACGCACGCTCCCTTTTTGGGTTTTCCATCTTATATCTTTTTAGTCTCTTTCTAGCGCTTCTCATTGAACATTGGGCAGGTATTCATGGGTGATCATCAAAAATCCGAGAACCCCATCTTCACAACAACGGAGGGGCGCCCGACGGGTGAGCACCATGAAATAACCCCGGCGGAGAAAAAAGCACGGGACCGGCGAAATGTCTTTATGGCCCTTGGGGTCGTGGCGTTTATTATTCTTGTTTACTCCACCACCTTACTCCGTATCACCCAGAATATTGGAGGTGCCCAATGAAAATGACCCCTAATACACGGGTTGCCGTGAGCGTGAGCCTCGTGGTTGCGGGTATGGTGGGAATGTCTTTTGCCGCCGTGCCTCTTTATGAAACCTTTTGCCGGGTGACAGGGTGGGGGGGCACCACCCAAGTGGCTGAAACAGCGTCTGACACCGTCCTTGATCGGAAAGTCACCGTGCGGTTTGACGCCTCAACTTCTCAAAACATGCCCTGGGCCTTTCGTCCCCTTCAAGTCAGCCAAGAGTTGCATGTGGGGGAGACAGGTCTTGCCTTTTATGAGGCAAAAAACACGTCAGATATACCGATCATCGGGACGGCGAGTTTTAACGTGCAACCCGCTAAGGTGGGGGTGCATTTTATGAAGGTGGAGTGTTTTTGCTTTAAAGAGCAGCTGTTAATGCCCGGCGAAAGCATGAAAATGCCGGTGACATATTTTGTGGACCCCGAAATGGCAGATAATCAGCGTTTGGATGATGTGCGGGAGATCACTCTGTCCTATACTTTTTATCGCAATGAAGTGGCGGAAAGCCGCCATTTTGCACCCATACATGACGAGGCGGGGTCTTAAAAGATTTCTATTTAAAGCATTGCGCAACGGTCTGCTTTATAACCTTTCCTCCGCCACCTGACGGATGCGAGTAATCATACTGGCCACGCCGTTGGACCGTTGGGGTGTGATGTGATCATTTAAATCGATGGCTTTTAGTTTTTCTTCTGCATTGATCTTTATGATCTGTTCCGCCGACTGACCATTATATAGGGAAATCAGTAACGCAATGAGGCCTTTAACGATGCTGGCATCGCTGTCCCCTTGAATGAAAAGGCTGCCCTCCTTTTCTTCAAAGGTGAGCCAGACCTGGCTGGCACAGCCCCTCACCTTTGTCTCTTCAGTTTGAGCGTCTTTTGGAAAAGGGGGCAGATGACGGCCAAGGTCAATCAGATAGCGATATTTCTCATCCCAATCTTCAATAAACCCAAAATCGTCAGCAATGTCGTCAAAGGATGGTGGCGTCTGTATCATAAGAATAATGTAAGAAAAGTCATCTTTAAAGCAAAGGGGGCTTTTTCACGCGACATAAAAAGGGCTGCCCCTCAACATAGATGGACAGCCCACTCTTTAAGAAAAGAAAAGCCTTTTTACTTTGGCGTTCCCGCCCCGGCGGGCCATCCGACACAGCGGGAAATATCATTCAAGCCATGGGTGCCGATACAAAACGCCTCCTCAAAAGGGGTACGTGTCGCTGCGATACATTGATCAAAATTCAGCTTGGCACTCACAAAACAGCGGTTCGTGGCGCGGGAAGAGGCATATCGATCTAAATGCTCAGGCTTCAAATCATTGGTGGCATAGCGTGCCCCCAGGATAAGGGCCTTGGTCATGAAAGCACCGGCCTTTGAATTTGGTTTAGGGGGAGACATGTCGGCGGACCATTCTTGGGTCCAAATGGCATCTGCCACAAGGTTGGGGCGCAGCGTTCCCGCCTTTGACCTGATTGCCGGGCTAGCGGCCATTTCAGGCCAGCTGCGGGACGCGGCCCATTTGGTCGCGCCATTCACGCGGGAGGTGCCATTGCTTTGCAGTTTTCGCTTCGCCCAGCCTTGGTTTTGAATGGTGTAGGCATCGGTAATAAACCGCCCCCCCAATAGGCTGATGCGCGTGGCGTCCCGAGCAGCCATATTCATGATACTTTCAATGGCGGCATCGGCCCCATCGATATTGCGAATCATCGCCGGGTCATCAGAAAGATTTTGCAAAAAGGCTTTGCGCTTTTTCTTTTTGGCCGTCATTTTTTCGATGGTTTTGGCAAAAGCGGGCGTGTCCGCCGCCACAAGGGCCGCATAAGAGACCACAGCCCGATCCATCACAGAGGGGTTATGAGAGGCTAAAAGATGATGAGCCTCCCGCATCACCTTTGCGTTATTGGGGGAAGAGGCTTCAATCCCCACCACATCTTGTCTTAAAGCTATATAGGGCATGGCGTTCATTTCTAAGAGAGACATGGTCTCTTGAGATGCAGATGCTGATTTGTCTTTTGACATCGCAGTTGCCGCCACTGGGAAGGTCAGCATCATCAACGATGCCAAACCTGCAACAAAAGTTGCCTTTTTCATTTACTCATCCTCCAAATACCCGAAGAGCCCTCAAAATCCTAAAAAGATCGCAATAACAAGCACCCATACCACAAATATGAGCGCAAACGACCCCTTGGTTGATGCGAAGGCCCCATTCCATACCTAAATATTACGCAATAATTGCGGAACCTTCTTACCCTCTCAAAGGGTCATTCAGGAACCATTAACAGTCTGGGCCGTATTGTTAACTGATGATGTTCAAAGCCCTGAAAAATCATTTAGAATTAAATAGACCTGCTGCGGCTATCTGGGACGGGGTTGGGGAAGACGTCATTGCATTGCACCAAGCTGACGGAAGATTTATCCGGGTTTCCAATGGGGCAGAGGACATTTTTAATGTTCCATCTGAACAGCTCATGGGCCTTCGTCTCATGGATATTATTGCCCCTGCTCACCAAGATCGGCTGCTTAAAGCTTTAAGTGACGTCGCGAATCAAAAGGGGCCGGGCCGGGCCCGGTTCGAAGCCCGGGTCCGAATCGGAGAAAAATTAGGCGCTTATATTGAAATGGCAATAAGTCGCGCCCCCAAGGGCCAATTGCGCACCGTCACACGAAATATTGAGCACCGCCTTCGCCGGGAAGAAGCCATCCGCGAAGAAAGTCAAATCGCCCTCACGGCGGCAGAAAAGCGTAGCGAACACCTGGCCAATATGAGCCATGAAATTCGGACGCCCCTAAACGCTGTCATCGGTTTTGCCGAGGCCATGCAAGGGGAACAACTTGGCCCCATGGGGAATGAAAAATACAAGGATTATGCGCGGGTCATCCACGAAAGTGGCCAGCACCTCTTATCCCTCATTTCTGATTTGCTGGACTTATCTAAGGCGGAAGCCAATGAAATGGCCGTGAATTTGGCGCCCGAAAAACCTGGTGATCTGATCGCCCTTTGTGCTGAAATTATGGAATTGCGCGCCCGTGAGGCGGGACTTTATATTCGGACAGATATCGAGGAAGGCCTGGGGCTGGCCATGCTTGACGCAAAAGTCATGCGCCAGATTTTGCTCAATTTGATTTCAAATGCCCTTAAATTTACAGAAAAAGGCGGGGTGACTATCTCTTTAAAGCAAGACGGTGCGATGCTGAATATCTCTGTGGTGGATACGGGGGTTGGTATGTCCCCGGATGAATTGGCTATCGTGGGTGAACGGTTTAAACAAGCGCGGTCTGAAGGGGTGCGCGGTACAAAAGGGACAGGGATCGGACTTTCCTTAAGCAAAGCGCTTGCGAGGATCCATGGCGGTGAGCTTCGCATCGCCAGCGCTGTGGGGGAGGGGACGACAGCTGTGTTAAGGTTGCCCTATCGTGCGGCCCCTACTCTTGCCCCTTCCGCGCAAGATCATGCTGGCCAAGCAGAAATGGAAGCACAAATACTTCATTCCCAAGAGATACCCCAAAAATCAAACATCATGAATTTTTCTGATATGAAGCGCGCGTGAGCCGTCGGCTTCGTAGTGATATTCGCATCAATGCTATCCTCCGCACGGCCCAAGGGGCAGGCGGATTTGGTGTCGTTCTTCATAAAGGGCATGAAGAGGCAGGGATCATCTATCTTCTGCACCGTACAAAGAACATATATACTTTGTTAGTGGAAAATAGTTCATCTCCACCAGAACAGTCTTGGCGATCTTGCTTGAACGATGCTTCCGTCGAAGAGGTCGAAAAATTTATTGCCAAAGAACGACAATTTGATCGAGACCTTTGGGTGGTCGAGGTTGAGGAATGCGATCTTACCCTTTTTCTAGACAGCTAAGCTTCCAAGAATTGTTTTTTCTCCAAAATCCATGCAATATGATTTTTGGCGTTTTGGGTCAGTGATGAAAAGCCAGAGAACAGAAAAAGAGGGATGACAATGGTTAGAGGACTTTTCGCGCTCATGGTGGTTATCTGTTGTGGTGGCCTGAATGTAAGTATAGCGCAAGATATTGACGGGGTCATAGAGCATCCCATGGTCAAACGATATCCAGGACAAGAGATCCGTTGGCAACATATTGAAAACTATATGCCCTACCATGTGCCCGTCGGGCCGGTGACGGGATATCGGTCCATTGATGATTGGATCGAAACGCAAGGCCGCGTGACCCGGACCTTTTACCGACTTGAAGGAAAAGAACGAACCTATTCTGAGGTGTATAAAAACTATCTTGATGCCCTCACCGCGGAAGGATTTGAGATTTTAGGGCAAGGGATGTTTGCTGACCGCAAGGGGCGAGACGTGGGCACCAACCAATGGATGCAAGTGGCCTTCATTAAAAACCCCACTCAAAAACCTGGCGAAGTGACAACGTTGTTTGCCGGTACATCCTCTTCCGGCGGGGCAGGCGCGATTGTGGCGCGTAAGGAGAGAGCGGGCGGAGAGGCTTATGTTCTTGTCTTTGTGGAGCAACATTCTGAAGATTATGTGGGTACTCTGATTGATATTATAGAGGTGGAAGAGGCTGAAACAGGTCTTGTGATTGTTGATCCAGAAGCCATGGGGGCTGACATTACCGAATATGGTCGGGTGGTTTTGGATGGATTGGTTTTTGATTTTGACAAAGCCACATTGAAAGCTGAATCAGCGCCCGCGCTGGAAGCTATTGCGCAATATCTAAAGGCTAATCCCGACCGCTTATTCTATGTGGTGGGGCATACGGACGCTGTGGGAAGTTTTGCTTATAATCAAAAGCTGTCAGCGGACCGGGCGGCGACGGTGGTCGACCGATTGGTATCTGATTTTGACATTGCCCGTACTCGATTAGACCCCCATGGGGTGGGACCCCTTAACCCAGTTTTCTCAAACGAAAGCGAAGCGGGGCAAGGGAAGAACCGCCGGGTCGAATTAGTGGAACGTCCGCCTTCAGAGTAAATAGATAGGCAAAGGGGTCTGTAGGACTAAGCTATGCTTATTTTTTCTAAAGCTCGAAGATAGACAGGGCTGCAGAATCAATCTTTTGAAGATAAAATTTAGTGAGTTTCCTATGCCCCTAGCTTTCCCTGCCCCCCTCGCTCCTTATGCCGAACGGGCTGAGGCCACCCGCGGGCGTTTATATGATGAGGCTGAATCAGCCACCCGCACCCCCTTTCAGCGCGACAGAGATCGGGTCATCCACTCGGTCGCGTTTCGCCGATTAAAACATAAAACCCAAGTCTTTGTCTTTCATGAAGGGGACCATTACCGAACGCGACTGACCCATAGTTTAGAAGTCTCCCAAATTGCCCGTTCTCTTTGCCGTCAGCTCAAGCTTGATGAAGATTTGGGGGAGGTGGTGGCCCTTGCCCATGACCTGGGTCATTCCCCCTTTGGCCATACGGGTGAAGATGTTTTAGAGGACTGTATGGCGCCCTATGGCGGGTTTGATCATAATGCGCAGACTCTACGTGTGCTGACAAAGCTAGAACTGCGCCGGCCAGGTTATGAGGGGTTGAACCTGACCTGGGAAACCCTTGAGGGGGCCGTGAAGCATAATGGCCCACTGATGGGACCCCTAGCGGATGTGCGCGCGAAAGAGAAAGGCCATGCCGCTGCCCCGCCCCTGCCAGCTGCGTTAAAGGAATATGCGAAGGGGCATGATTTAAAGCTTGATACTTATCCTTCGTTAGAGGCGCAGGTGGCGGCCCTTGCTGACGACATTGCCTATAACAATCATGATACGGATGATGGGTTAAGGGCGGGGTTATTCTCGATTGAGGAGGCACAACATGTCCCCCTTATTGGGGAAGCTCTTTATGAAACATGTCATAAGTGGCCTGATACGCCGCGGTCGATCCAGATTGCGGAGGCCGTGAGTGTGTTAATCGGGCGGATGGTGGCCGACGTTTTTGAAGAAACGAGCCGCCGACTTTCGGCACTGAACCCCCAATGTGCAGATGACATCCGTGCAGCGGACCGCCCCATGGTTGCTTTTTCTGATGATATGGCGCCGGATATTGCGGTTTTACGTCAATTCTTGTGGGATAGAATGTATCGTCATTATAAGGTCAATCGCGCCCGAAGCCATGCCAAACGCGTGGTAAAAGACCTCTTTACCCTGTTTTTAGAAGAACCTGAAGTTTTGCCCCCGACCTGGTTTGAACGACAAGAGGGGAAGTCTGATGAAAAACGCGCACGCGCCATTTGTGATTATATTGCGGGTATGACCGATGGCTATGCGATTGAGGAACATCGCAAGTTGTTTGATGCAACACGCTGGCTTTGATTTCGCAGGTGTTATTTCTAAGAAAACGACGGTTATCAGAGAGATGAGTAGTTAAAATAAGTTGGCCTTACGACATCGTCATCTTAAGGCCCCAAATCCCTGTGGCAAAATGTCCATTTTTATGCTTAATAGAAAAACAGGGGAATGTCTTTTTTTAAAGATACTTATATCGAGCGGGTAAAAATTAAGAGATCTCCATGAATATACTTATTATTTCTGGTGCCATTGCTTCAGCCATGGGCGCCAATAGCATGTCAGGCGATAATGAGCGCGGCAAAGAAAATTGGGACGGGACATTAGAGTTTTCAGCCTCAACAGCGACGGGGAATACGGAAAACTCTGTCTTAGGAGCGAAATTTAATGCGCGCCGTGTCTTAGGCCGATACACCCATGACATTGCGTCCGGTGCGAATTATGCGGAAACAGATGTTGAAGCTGATGATGGGGAGGATGATCGAACTGTCACCCAAAATAATTGGTTTGCGCAATATCGGGGGGAGCTGCAAACGGGGGATCGGTCTTTTGCTTATGTCCGGGGACGTTATGAGGAAGATGAGTTTTCAGGCTTTCAAAGTAGGGCCTTTCTGGGGGTGGGGTTAGGTCACACAGCGGTTGAGCGGGACACGATGCAGTGGGATTTACTCGCCGGCCCAGGGGTCCAATATGTGGTGCTCGAACCTTCAGAAGACGAAGTGATGGAAGATTTTGAGGATGAGGAAATCACCGTCGCCCTCTATGCGGGGAGTGATTTTGAGTGGGTCATGCGAGAAAATGTTTCTTTAGAGCATGAGTTGGATTTGACCTGGGCAGACCGTAACTCCACCATTTCAACAGAAGCTTCCTTAGTGACGGACCTCACAGAAACCATCTCTACACGATTGTCCTACTTCATTAAGCATGAAACAGACCCGCCTGAGGGACGTGAGGATACTGATACATTACTCCGGGCCTCTGTGGTTTACGGATTTTAAATCGCGCGCCTAAGAGGTGGGGTTTATTTTTATAAGCATTTCCAGGCGAAGCTGCCCAGGATCGGGATCCGGGGCAGACTTTTTCGGCGCGATGCTCTAAGTCTGTAATACAGTCTAGAGCAAACTGCCTTAAGTCTGGATTGGCAGTTTGCTCTAGAGTCTTTAGTGGTCGCGTCGCGAAAGGCCAAAACCGATTCTCACTTTTGGCGCGACGCTCTAATTGTCAAAAGCATCCAAATCTTTATTTAAAAGATGTTTTGTGAAATATGACCACATAACTTTAGCGTGATATTCTGAATCCCATAAATTATGTCGATAATTCGGTATAATGACGAGGTCAAAGTCCTTGTTATGCTCTATCAAAGAATTGATAACATGAAATGTTGTGAGTACGGGCACGTCATCATCTAAACCACCATGGATGAATAAAAGTTTGCCTTCAAGTTGATGGGCAAGGCTGGCATTGTCTTGGGCTTTGAACCTCTCAGGGAATTCTTTTGGGCCTCCCCCAATATAGCCATGAATTTCA
>JBCCMT010000033.1:0-11666 GCA_039026195.1 Pseudomonadota bacterium
AATATGATCCTCATGCCCATGGGTCAGGACCATGGCGAGCATCTCCCCCCCATCGTCAATATCATCTAAAATATAAGAGGGGTCCGGCGTAATCAAATCAATGCCCGGTGTGTCATCCCCCCCAAAGGTCACCCCGCAATCCACCATTATCCATTGGCGCGCATTGCTTGGCCCTAAGCCAAACATATTCATATTCATGCCAATTTCGCCCGACCCGCCGAGGGGTAGGAACACAAACTCATTTTTCATTTTCACTCCTGGGCGCAGCTGGCCCTTTATTCATATACGTAGACGGCGGGCAATTTCTGTCAGCCCCCGAATGGTTAAATCTGGATCAAATTCATCAATTGAGGTTGTGGCGCCCTGGAATAGGGAAGAAATCCCCCCCGTCGCCACCACGGTCATGGGCGCGCCATATTCTTGCTTGATACGATCGATCAATCCTTCAATCAAATCCACATAGCCCCAAAAAATACCCGTTTGCATAGCCCCCACCGTGGTGGTGCCAATGATTTTAGCGGGCCGCTCAATCGCCACCCGCGGCAAGCGCGCCGCAGCACTGTGGAGGGCTTGCATGGAGAGGTTGATCCCCGGCGCGATGATGCCGCCGAGAAAATCGCCATCTGGCCCCACCACATCGAAATTGGTCGCCGTACCAGAGTCGACAACAATCAGGGGACCGTCATATTGGATATGGGCGCCCACCGCGTTCACCAAACGGTCGGCCCCCACCTCCGACGGGCGGTCGATTCGCACCTCTACCCCGGGGATAGATTTTTCATCCACAATCATTGGGTCTTGCCCACAATAGCGGCGGGCAAAATTCCGTAGGTTGAACAATGATTGGGGCACCACGGTGGAAATAATGCAATCCTCAATATCGCTCAAGCGATAGTCATCATCTATGGCCAACATTTGAGACAACCATACGGCGTATTCATCGGCCGTCCATTGACTAGAGGTGGAGGCCCGCCATTGCGCAATGGCTTGCCCGTCTTTGACGAGCGCAAAAACAGTGTTGGTGTTCCCCACATCAATGGCTAGTAACATATGCGCTCCCTTTCCGGGACATTTCTTAGAGCAAACTGCCTTAAATCTGCATCAGCAGTTTGCTCTAAAGTCTTTATTGGTCGCGCCCTCGAAAGGCCAAAACTGATTCTCACTTTTGGCGCGACGCTCTAGATTTTGTTTTTAGCGGATTTTTCCCGGAAAGAATATATCTGCTGCGGTGATTGTGTGGACTTGCGTCTCCCCTTGCAACAAAAGCGCGCCATTTTCGTCAAGGCCGGTAAAAATGCCGCTGATTTTTTGCCCCTCTTGGGTGGCGACCAGGGGCGCGCCTAGGCCAGCGGCTTCCTTTAACCAAGCGTCACGAATAGGAACAAAGCCTTCAGCCCTAAAGGAGGCCCACCAGCGTTGGAGAGATTGATCCAGCGCAGCGTGAAAATCTTCCACCTTGGTGGGTTTCCTTGAAAGGGTTGTGAGACTTGTGGTGGCATAAGCCCCCACATCAGGTGCGGATGCGATGTTCACGCCAATGCCGATGAGGACGCCATGGCGGTCCCCCTGGGTGACCATCTCTGGCAAGAGACCGGCAAGTTTTGCCCCGGCCGCCAAGACGTCATTCGGCCATTTGAAGGCGAGCCGCCCCGGCATCACGCCCACAGCTTCGCTTGCGTCCTTCACTGCCAAGGCGGCCATGAAGGAAAAGGCAGCCGGATGACGACTTTGCTCTCGTGAAATGGACCACAAGTAAGTCCCTGCAAAATTCCCTGATATATGTTGCCATGGCCGCCCTCGACGACCCACCCCTGCGGTTTGACGGTCAGTGGTCAGCCATAAGGGGCCATCTTCCCCCGCCGCAAAGGCAGCTTTTGCATCCGTATTAGTGGAGCCGGTTTCAGCGGTATGCCGAACCGGGGTGGGCGGGAAATCAGTCGCCTTTCCCACTTAGAAAAGGGAGAGGGCTGCGCTCTCCGCCAATTTGTAAAGGGGGGCCCAGACCACTAATATCCCTACCAAGACCAAAAGGGTGCCACCAGAAACCGTGAGCGCCACAGAGGGCCCCTGCTCCTTCACAAAGCTTGGCGCCGGATCAGAGAACCAAATGGTTTTGATGACGGAGAGATAATAGAAAGTGGCAATCACGCTGGTGATCACCCCGATAACAGCGAGGATGTAAAGCTCTGCTTCCACCGCGGCCATGAAGACCGCAAACTTCCCCCAAAAACCTAAGAGGGGCGGAATCCCTGCGAGCGAAAAGAAGAGCGCGGTGAACGCAATAGCCAGCCAAGGTTGAGTGCGCATAAGGCCGGAGAGATCTTCGATATTCTCCGCCATCCCCTCTGGCCGCCGCATAGAGAGAATACAAGCAAAGGTGCCCAAGGTCATGATCATATAAATGCCCATATAGGCAATGACGCCTTGAACGCCTTCGGCGGTGCCGGCAGTTAATCCAATCAAGGCATAGCCCATATGGCCGATGGAGGAATAGGCCATGAGCCGTTTGATATTGGTTTGCATCAGGGCGGAGATAGATCCCACAATCATGGATAGGGCCGCGATGAGCCACAGCACCGGCTGCCATTGATCTAGGATGGTAGGGAAGGCTTCCATCATCACCCGGACGAAAAGAAACATCGCCGCAATTTTCGGGGCCGCTGCAAAAAAGGCCGTCACCGGCGTCGGCGCCCCCTCATAAACATCTGGGGTCCACATATGGAATGGCGCCGCGGAGACCTTAAAGGCGAGCCCAGCGATTAAAAACACAAGGCCAAAGCTCAAGCCCACAATATTATCGGACTCGCCCACGACCCGGGCGATTTCGCTAAACTCTGTACTGCCTGTAAAGCCGTAGATGAGGGAAGAGCCATAGAGCAAGAGGCCTGAGGAAAGCGCGCCGAGGACAAAATATTTCAAGCCCGCTTCGGTGGATCGGCGACTATCCCGGTTGAAGGCCGCCATGATGTAAAGCGCTAAAGACTGAAGCTCGATCCCCATATAAAGGGAGATCAAATCATGGGCGGTGACCATCAGCCCCATGCCAATGGCCGCCAGCAACACAAGGATAGGATATTCAAACCGGCCAATTTTTTCCCGGTCCATAAACCGGCTCGCCATGAGGAGGGAGACAATGGCCGCCCCATAAATTAGCCCCCGACCTAACTCCCCAAAGGCATCATCGGCAAAAGCATCGCCAAAGGCCATAAAGGGCTCATCCGCCCCGGTGGTCAGCCCAATGATGAATGCCGCCACCATGGCTAAGGCCGCCACCACACTGATTTCCTTCATGCGGTCATTTTTAAGATAGACCCCCACGATGAGCAGGATCATGGCCACAATGGCGAGAAATAGTTCTGGTGCCAGGGCAAGTAAATCAAGTTGTGACATATTAATGCTCCTCACCCTGATGCGCTGTTTCTCCCTCAGTCTGAACAGTGACCATGTCTTTACCAGCCATTTCCATGGGCTGCTCAAACCGGGTAAGCACATAGTCGGTCGCTGGGCGGAAGACAGCGAGGGTGGGGGAAGGATTTACCCCCAAATAAAGGGTCATGACCGCAAGGATTGTCAGCATCCCCATCTCTCGACGGTTCATATCGGAAATATCTTTTAAATTGTCATGCACAATGGTGCCGAACATCACTTCCCGATAAAGCCGTAAGCCATAGCCGGCGGACAGAATCATGCCCAAGGCCGCAAGGGCAGCCACCCAGGTGTTGATTTGGAACGCCCCCACCATGGTGAGGATCTCCCCCACAAAACCAGAGAGACCCGGCAGGCCGACATTCCCCATGGTGAAGAGGAGGAAGAAAAAGGCAAACCATTTCATGCGCTGGACCAACCCGCCATAGGCGGCAATCTCTCGAGTGTGCATCCGGTCATAGACCACGCCGACGCATAAAAAGAGGGCCCCAGAAATAAACCCGTGGCTGAGCATTTGGAACATGGCCCCTTCGAGGCCCTGGGGCGTGCCTGTGAAAAGCCCCATGGTGACAAACCCCATATGGGCCACCGAGGAATAAGCGATCAGCTTTTTCATATCCTCTTGGGCAAAAGCCACGAGGGAGGTGTAAATAATAGCAATGACCGACAGGGTAAAGACGAAGGGCGTGAACATCACCGAAGCGTCAGGGAACATCGGCAGAGAAAAACGGGCAAGGCCATATCCCCCCATCTTCAACAGAATGGCCGCCAGTAACACAGACCCCGCCGTGGGCGCCTGCACATGGGCATCGGGCAGCCAAGTGTGCACCGGCCACATGGGCATTTTCACCGCAAAGCTGGCAAAAAAAGCAAGCCACAGCCAAGTCTGCACATTGGCCGCAAAATCATGTTGTAAGAGGGTGACCACGTCGGTCGTCCCCACCTCTAAATACATGTAAAGAAGGGCGATCAGCAGGAAAAGCGATCCGAGCAACGTGTAGAGAAAGAATTTAAACGCGGCATAGACCCGGTTGGGAATGGTATAGCCAAAAAGGACGCGCTCTCCCTTTGATCCCCATACCCCGATAATGAGAAACATGGGGATGAGAGAGCCTTCAAAAAAGACATAGAAGAGGACCAAATCCAGCGCACAGAAAACCCCGATGATCAGGGTCTCCAGCACCAAAAAGGCGATCATATATTCTGCGACTCGGGTCTTGATCGATTCCCAACTCGCCAGAATACAAATGGGCATAATGAAGGTGGTGAGCAGCACAAAGAGGATGGAAATGCCATCAACACCCATCTTATATTTGATGCCGCCCTCCCCAGCCTCGTCCCCGCCAAACCAGGCCATTTCTTCAACGAATTGGAAACCTGACGCGGTCTGATCATATTGAAAGTAAATCAAAATAGAACAGCCAAAGGTGAAAAGGGTCGCGAGTAGCGCCACCCATTTGGCCGCGCGGTCGGCCCCCTCTTGCTCATCCGCCCGCGCATTCATTTGCCGTAGTAAGATAAAGACAACGCCGGACAGCGGCAGAAAGGTCAGAATAGTTAAGAGCGGTAATTCATGGGTGGCTTGCTCAATCATGACGCACCCCGCAGCATAATAAAGAGAAGAATAAGAATAAGGCCAATCAGCATAATGAAGGCATAATGATACATATAGCCGGACTGAAGTTTCACAAGACGCTTCGCCCCGCTGCCCGCCAAGGCAAAAAAGCCATTGGGGCCAAGCCCATCAATGGTCCGCTCATCGCCCTTTTTCCATAAGAAACGCGCGATGATTTGCGCAGGCCGCAAGAACATGAGCCGATAGAGATCATCAATATACCACCGATTTTTCAAAAAGCCGTGGAGCAGCCCCCCTTCTCGCAACAGACCGGGACGTAAAGGGTCCTCCCCGCGGCGATATTGGAACCAGGCAGCAAAAACGCCGATGGACATGGCGATGAAGGGCGCCCACAATACCCAAGCGGGGAAGTGGTGATGACCGCCATGGTCTTCTTTTCCATTGCCCTCTCCCCCATGGGCCTTATCCTCAGCCCCATGATGGTCCGCGCCATGCGCCTCCCCCTCATGAGCAGCCTCCTCATTTACAGCCGCGCTGTGGGTATCCGCCTTCGCATAATCGCTACCATGGCTCTCAAGATAGATTGACCCTTGCCAAAAGGCATCGGCCCCTTTGCCGACGAAAGGTTTATAGAGCATCATCCCCGCGATAATGGCCCCAATGGCCAAGGGGAGGAGGGGTAAAAGCATCGTGTTCGGCACGTCATGGGGATGTTTCCGCACATGATCCGGCGCCCGCCACCGGTGGTCAAAGGTCATGAAAATGAGGCGCCAGGAATAAAAGGCTGTCATCACCGCAGCCAATAGACCCATGACAAAGGCATAAACGGCGAAGGATTTTCCGCCTTGGATGCCCGCAAAGGCCGCTTCCAATATATAATCTTTAGAGACAAACCCAGCGAACCCGAAAGGAATATCGAAGAGACGCACCATGGGGATCCCCACCCCAGTAATGGCCAATGTGCCTGCCAGCATCATGAGGAAAGTCACGGGCATTTGTTCTTTCAAGCCACCCATTTTGCGCATGTCTTGTTCATGGTGGCAGAAATGGATCACCGCGCCCGCCCCTAAGAAAAGTAGCGCTTTGAAAAAAGCATGGGTGGTCAGGTGGAACATGGCCTGGCCATAGCCCCCCACCCCAGCGGCAAAAAACATATACCCCAATTGAGAGGCGGTGGAGTAGGCAATAACCTTTTTAATGTCCGTCTGTAAGAGCGCCACGGTGGCGGCAAAAAAGGCCGTCGTCGCGCCGATAAAGGTGATCAATGCGGAGGCCACCGGGGCTAAGTGATAAAGATCTGACATGCGGCAGACCAGGAACACGCCTGCGGTGACCATGGTGGCCGCGTGAATCAGCGCTGAAACGGGGGTCGGCCCCTCCATCGCGTCGGGCAACCATGTGTGAAGAATGAATTGCGCGCTTTTCCCCATGGCCCCGATGAAGAGCAGGACACCGATAATTTCGAGAACAGGGTAAGAGCGATCAAGGAAAGTGAATGAAATCGCCGTCAGCGCCACCTGGCCATCGGTCCAAAGGGGAGAGGCCACACCGCTTTCAAGGGCTTCAAAAATGCCGTCGAACTTCACGGTGCCGAACACCGCAAAACAGGCCATCAGGCCAAGGGCAAGCCCCACATCCCCTACCCGGTTCATCACAAAGGCTTTGATCGCCGCATCATTGGCAGACGATTTATGGTGCCAAAACCCGATGAGCAGATAGCTGGCTAGCCCCACCCCTTCCCATCCGAAGAAGAGTTGGACAAGATCATCGGCGGTGACCAACATCAACATGGCAAAGGTGAAGAGAGAGAGATAGGCGAAAAAACGAGGTCTTGAAGGGTCCTCATGCATATAGCCAATGGAATAAATATGCACGAGAGAGGACACACTCGTCACCACAATGAGCATCACCGCGGTCAGCGTGTCTAAACGGATGGACCAATCGCTTTTGAAGCTTCCAGACTCAATCCATGTCCAGAGTGTAATCGTGTCTTGCGCACTGCCAAAGCCGATACGGAAAAAGGTGATCCACGCCAACAGCGCCGCGATACAAAGGAAGGTAGAGGTTAAAACCTCAGATGCCCTCGGTCCGCTTAAATGCGCCATGGGCATGGCAAGGATGGCACCACAAAGGGGAAGAAGAACAATTAAAGCTTCCATAATTTTAGTTCTTCATTGTGTTGGCAGTTTCGACAGAAATGTCGCCGCGGTTTCGGAAGAAGGTGACGAGGATGGCAAGACCGATGGCCGCCTCAGCGGCCGCCACCGTCAGGATCATAAAGGCAAAGACCTGGCCCTTAATATCGCCAAGAAACATGGAGAAGGCGACGAAGTTGATATTCACCGCCAGCAGCATAAGCTCGATAGACATCAAAATAATAATGACATTTTTCCGGTTGAGGAAAATGCCCACCACGCCAATAGCAAATAACAGCCCCGCCACCAGCAGATAGTCAGATAGTCCAATCATCGCTTAAATCCCCTTCCCAGTGGGAACGGAGACGACTTCCACCGCCTCTTCCCGGGTTCGGGCCACTTGCGCGCCCACGTCTTGGGTTTTGATGCCGCGTCGCTCCCGGAAGGTGAGCAAGATCGCGCCAATCATCGCCACCAACAGGATGAGCCCTGCAATTTGGAAATAGTGCACATAATCTGTGTAAAGCACCATGCCGAGCTGTTCGGCATTGTTCGGGCCATCCGGGGCGGCAGCCCGCTCCATCGGGCCATCGAAAATAATCCCCTCCCCACTGGTCCAGGACATGGCGATAAAACCAATCTCCACCATGAGGACGACGCTGACAATAATGCCGGCGGGGATATATTTCGCGTAACCTGCGCGCAGCTCTTCAAAGTCGACATCTAACATCATGACCACGAAGAGGAAGAGCACTGCCACAGCGCCCACGTAAACGACGACCAAAAGAAAGGCGAGATATTCCGCGCCAATGAGCACAAAGAGACCAGCGGTCGAGATGAACGCCATAATCAGGCAGAGCACAGAATGCACAGGATTGCGGGAAAGAATGACCCCCAAGCCCCAGGCAATGGTGGCCACGGCGAAAACCCTAAAGGCAATTTCGGCAAAATCCATGGAAGATGTAGCACTTTAATGTTGAGGGCAAAATGAGGAAGCCACCTTGCCCATGGGTGAATGTTCGGCGCGGGTTAGCCGAATTGATGCCGAGGGAAAAGGGGCTTGATGATCTTTTGATGAATTCAAGGCCACTATAAATTTCTATTTCAGAATGGCTCTTAAAAAGAGAGGAGGTAGAGGGATAAAAACCCGCCCTGCCTTCTTTATTTTAGGACATCACACCCGCTTCACCTCAGAGCGTTTCCATGCCAAGCCTGCCCCGATCCAGGATGTGTGCGGTTGGCCGTCCGGAAATACGAAAAAACAAAGACTTAAAGCGTCTCCGCGATTCCAATTGAAGCGGAGACGCTTTAGGGGCCGCCATATCAAAGGCTACACCAATTTTGCCATTCAAAAAGGCAAGCTGACTTACGCTTCAGCGGCATCCTCTTCAGCCTCAGGGCCGACAAGTAAATCATCGGCAATCAGCCCAGCATTCTTCCGCACCGCCAGTTCAATCTCATCGGCAATGTCAGGATTATCCTTCAGGAATTTCTTCGCATTGTCCCGGCCCTGGCCGATTCGTTCAGAATTATAGCTATACCAACTGCCTGATTTCTCAACAATATTGCCCAACACCCCAAGGTCGAGCAATTCCCCAACCTTTGAGATTCCCTCCCCATACATGATGTCAAATTCCACCTGCTTGAAGGGCGGGGCCACCTTGTTTTTCACAATCTTTACCCGGGTTTGGTTCCCCACCACTTCATCCCGGGCCTTAATCGCCCCAATTCGGCGAATATCAAGCCGCACAGAGGAATAGAATTTCAGGGCATTCCCCCCTGTGGTGGTCTCTGGTGAGCCAAACATGACCCCGATTTTCATCCGGATTTGGTTGATGAAAATCACCAAACAATTGGATTTCGCAATG
The DNA here is from genome assembly GCA_039026195.1 of Pseudomonadota bacterium. Classification (GTDB taxonomy): domain Bacteria; phylum Pseudomonadota; class Alphaproteobacteria; order Caulobacterales; family Parvularculaceae; genus Parvularcula. The sequence continues at coordinate 9,006 of JBCCMT010000033.1, forward strand.
GAACCGGTGAGCTTCCGCAAGGCTTGGCTCATCAACCGCGCTTGAAGGCCCGGCAGGCTGTCGCCCATATCCCCTTCAAGCTCCGCCCGCGGGGTCAAGGCCGCCACGGAATCCACCACTAAGACATCCACAGCCCCAGAGCGGACCAAAGTATCTGCAATTTCTAAGGCTTGTTCGCCAGTATCCGGCTGGGAGATCAACAACTCGTCAAGATCAACCCCCAATTTGCTCGCATAGGCTGGGTCAAGGGCGTGCTCGGCATCAATAAAGGCCGCAGTGCCACCCGTTTTCTGCATCTCCGCCACCACATGAAGGGTGAGGGTCGTCTTCCCTGAACTTTCAGGGCCATAGATTTCAACAACTCGCCCCTTAGGAAGGCCCCCTATGCCTAAGGCGATATCAAGGCCTAAGGACCCCGTGCTCACCCCTTCGATTTGGACGATATTTTCCTTCGCCCCCAATTTCATTACCGAGCCCTTACCGAACGCCTTGTCGATTTGGGAGAGCGCTGCCTCGAGCGCCTTTGATTTATCCATACCGCCGTCAATCACCTTAAGATTTGAAGCCATTTTCCTCTACCTTTTCCAAATGAAGCAGATCCAACCTGTTCCCTTTGTACACATTTTGTTCTCATGTTGCAATAATGTTCTCATCAATATTGCAGAAAAAATTGTGCTTTCCCGGCAGAGCGACCATTTCCCCTGTAGCATGGTTTGAAAACTTCGCTAGGGGGAGAAATCTAACGGTAGAGGAAGCCATATGTCCGGGGAAACCCCTCTTGAACGGTTCAAACGGGTATTGGCCCAGACCACCCGGGCCATTGCCGCTGATCCTGATACGGAGGTGAGCTATGGGGGAGAGGCCCCGCGGGTGACCGGCCCGCAAGCGAAACTTCCCCTGCCCCCCCGTCGGCTGGATAACCGAAAAGTCGCCATTAGTCGTGGCCATGGGGATCTCGCGGCCCTGAAGCTCGCCCACCATAATGAGGTGCTCCATGCCCAACTGGCCCCGATCAATGGAGAGGGGCGCGCCGTTTTCACCGCGCTGGAGGATGTGAGGATTGAAGCCATCGGCACCAATGCCTTGCGCGGGGTGGGCGATAACCTCACCGCCGCCTTAGAACGTCAGCTAGATGAAAAGGGCTATCGCCGGATGGAGGACCGGCAGGATGTGCCCTTAGCGGATATTATTGCCTTATTGGCGCGGGAGAAAATCACCGGTCGCCCGGTCCCGAAGGCCGCCGCCCCCTTAGTTGACCAGTGGCGAGATGAAATTGCAGAAAAGGCCAGTGATGCCCTTGAGGCCCTTGGCACGGAAGAGGCGTATCAAGATCAAACGCGCTTTTCCGCCCTCACCCGTCAGTTGATTGAGGATCTCGACCTGGGCGATGAAAAGGGGGACGAGAATAGCGACGAAGACACAGAAGAAGACACCACCTCCCAAGACGGAGATGATCAGAATAATGATGAGGAGGGTCAGGAAGACGAAGGGGGCGATGAAAATGACGAGGATGAGAATATTCCCGACTTTGGCGAGGCGCCTGAGGGGGAAGCGGACATGTCCGACCTCCCCCCGGAAATGCAAGATCAACCGGACCCCAGTGACAGAGATGAGATGCAACCCGGCCAAGCAACGCCTAATGAAATGCTGGACTCAGGCGAATTTTATCGCGCCTATACGAAGGAGTTTGACGAAACAGCCTCCCCCACAGAGCTATGCGACGTTGAAGAGCTAGCGCGCCTGCGCGCCTCTTTAGATGGGCAGCTGGAAAGTTTGCACACGGTGATCTCTCGCCTTGCCAATAGACTTCACCGGCGTCTTTTGGCCCAGCAAAACCGTGCCTGGATGTTTGACTTAGACGAGGGGGTGCTTGACGCGGCCCGTCTGGCCCGGGTGGTGGCGGACCCCATGCAAGCGCTTTCCTATAAACAAGAAAAAGACCAGGCGTTTCGCGACACCACCGTCACCCTGCTGATTGACAATTCGGGCTCCATGCGCGGTCGGCCCATCACGGTGGCGGCCATTTGCGCGGACATCCTGGCCCGCACCCTAGAGCGGTGCGGGGTGCAGGTGGAGATTTTGGGTTTTACCACCAAGGCATGGAAGGGCGGTGCCTCCCGCGAGAAATGGGTCGCTGACGGACGACCGCGCAACCCGGGCCGCCTGAATGACCTTCGGCATATTATCTATAAACCCTCCGGCGTGCCCTGGCGCCGGGCGAAGGACAATTTAGGCCTGATGTTGAAAGAAGGGCTGCTGAAGGAAAATATTGATGGGGAGGCTCTCCTTTGGGCGCATGAGCGGCTGTTATGCCGGCCTGAAGCGCGCCGTATCCTGATGGTCATCTCCGATGGCGCGCCGGTGGACGACACCACCTCCTCCACCAATGGCGGCTCTTACCTAGAGCGTCACTTGCGCGAAGTGATCGCCTATATCGAAACCGCCTCCCCCGTCGAACTCCTCGCCATTGGGATTGGCCATGATGTCACCCGTTTTTACCGCCGGGCCCTGACCATTGCCGATGTGGAGCAATTGGGTGGCGCCATGATGGAACAATTGGCCAGCCTGTTTGAGGATGACAGCCAAATCCCTGCTCGTCGCCGGGCGGGGTAGGATTGTCCCATGCCACTATCCCTGTAAAGAGGAAAAAGAGGGCTACCA
>JBCCMT010000034.1:0-11660 GCA_039026195.1 Pseudomonadota bacterium
AAGGGGCGCCTGCCTTCGGGTGGTGACAACCGGTCCGCGGGTGAGCCGCCGAGCCAAGCTGATGGAAGCCAGCTGGGGGATTGAGCGCGCCGGCGGGGTCTGCCACCATCGCTCCCCTTCCCCGCAAAGATGTCAGCTTGAGGCACTCGCCGCGGCCGCAGGCGCTGCGCGGTTAAGTTTATGCCCCACAAAAAGCCGTTCCATCCCTGAAGGATCGATCCTAGCCACGAAAAAAACAAGCCTTCGGGGCCAGCGAAAAGATAGGCGAATCTTGTGGTATATTCGTGACTTGGCGCAATCTGTTCACCAAGCCCAAGAGATTCTGGCCCTTCCGCAAGATGATGTGTCGCCTTGCGATCAAGGCACAGAAATAACAACGCAAAACGGCCAAAGCTATGTCGAATGACATCATCGATCTAGATACCCGTGGGCTCCGTTGCCCCTTACCAGTTTTGCGGTTGGAGAAGGTTTTACGTGATGTTGAGGGGGGGAGAACCATCCGAATCGTGGCGGATGATCCCATCGCAAAAGTGGATATTCCCCATTTTGTGGCGGAAGCCGGCCATAGATGTGTGGCTGAAAATACTGAAAACCCTAAGGAGTGTGTTTTCCAGGTTACAAAATGTGCTGTAAATCCATCCGCTTAAGGGAAATACGCAGCAAAGGTGACTTTAGGGATGCACTCTTCGTGAAGAAGTGTTAACGTTAATAAATATCTTTGGTGTGCCTCATCTTTTTTCCCATGAGAGAGGAGAGGCCAGTGCAACTTGAAGGGGAGCACGAGAATGATCTCGAAGCTGATTTCAAAGCAGACGTTCAAGCTGGGCGCTGTCTCCATAGGCGCCTTTATGATGGGGGCAATTCTTCCCGCAAAGGCTGATTTTGATGACGCTTTGCGGGCCTATGCCACCCAATCCAATGGACAAATTGATCAAGCAAAGGTTTCAGAGGCCTTAGACCTTTGGCAGAAATACGCCATTGCGGGCGATATTCTTTCCCGTCAAATTTTAGGTGATCTGTACTCTAATCAACGGGTCTTCACCCCGAGTTTAGAGGGGGAGACGTTTCGCGTGCCCCTTCCGGAAGAAACAGGCATTATCCAAGAAGACCGAGTAACAGCCCTTGCCTGGTATACCATCGCTGCAACCCATGATTTTGATGATTATAGCCAAAAGCCTGATTTTCGTCAGATAAATGCCCGCATTCAAGCCCAAAGCCGTATTCCGCAGCTGAAAGCGACCATGACCACAGAACAAGTGGTAGCCGCAGAGCAAGAGGTGGTGAACCTCCTTTCCAGCCAATCCGAATTTGATCTCTATCGTTTAGGATCCATGTTTCAAAGTGGTCACGGCCTCCCCAAAGACAATGTGCAGGCCCTCAAATATTATCGCCTTGCCACTAACCGGGCCCGCAACTCCAACCAATATGCAGCTAAGGCCGCAAATTATGTTATGACGCTGATGTCCCCTGAGGAGATTAGCACTGCGGATGAGTTTGCCCGGGCGTGGGAGCCGCCGCTTCCAGATGCGCTGACCACAAAATCACCGCGCACCATTGAGCTTGAAAATAAACTTCGTCTGTTAGGGGAGCGTCAAGCGGCCACCGCCATTGCCACATTGGAAAAAGAATTTGAGGGCAATGATCATGTGGTGCAAAATGCCCTCGCCGCCTTAGGTCTTTATTTGGGCGAGATTGACGGCAAAGTTGGCCCCGCGACACGCAATGCCATCAAACGGTTTCAATATTTGCTGGTGGAGCAAAATGAAAATCTCTCTGAGAGTGAAAAGCGGGATGTTTCCACAGGCACCTTAAGCGTGATGCAAAAGGTCGAACTTTTAAAGCGGGCGGCCACGGCTAATCATCCGCAGTCCCAATATATTTACGGGGTGATGCACGCAGAGGGAATTGGCGTGCCGGTGAATGGAGATAAGGCCATCAGCTGGCTGAAGAAATCTTCCTCCTATGGCTACCCCCTCGCGCATTATGCCCTCGGACGGTATTATCGTGATGGTATTTATGGGGATGACCCTGTGACCCCAAGTAAGGCAGAGGCTAGCCTTCATTTTGGGCAAGCGGCCGCCTTGGGCTATGACCAAGCGCAAAAAGAACTTGTCGAACTCAATTATGAGTTCAAATACGCAACCGATTGATCAGAGGGGTGACGACCATGACATATGTTTTCAAAAAGACAGCACTTACAGTGGCCTCTATGACCGCCTTGCTCTCTTTTAACGTGGCGGCCCAGGCCCAAAATTTTGGGGGCCTCCCCACCGTGACGCCTCAGTCGCAGGTTGAGCGTGCCAAACGCAGCGCGGCCCAAAACAGTGCCGTACAGAAAAAAGAAAAAAGACCCTCCTATGTGGTGGTGGACAAGGGCGGACCGGGCGGAGGTCAGGATCGACAGAGCTTTACCTCCATCCAAGAGGCGGTGGATGCTGTGGCCTGGGGCGGTGTCGTTGTGGTCATGCCGGGCACCTATGAAGAGAATATTGTCCTCAGCCGTGCGGTCAGCCTGCAAGGGGATCGTGGCCCAGGTACGGGGGTCGAAATTCGCCCCACCAATGCCAATAAGCCTTGTTTGGAATTCTCGCCGGTGAATTTTAATGACCATGCCATGGTCTCAAATATTTCTTTCCGGCCCGGGGCCCGTTTGGCGCCCACACCGCTCTCTTCTTACGATAGCCTTTCAGCAGCGGTGAACAGCAGTGCTGATGCCGCGCCTTGTGTTGATGTGAAGGGCGGTATTTTCACTCTCGTTGAGTCCACCGTAGACGGAGAAGGATCCCACCGTGGGGACCTGATCTCCATTAAGGGCGGCACAGCGATGCTGGAGAAAAACCGGGTCACCGGCGGGCGCCGCGGTATTTCGGTGAATCAAGATCATCCCCTTTGGGATCGCGCTTTCCTTATCGACAATATTGTGTCGAACAATTTGGTGGAAGGTGTTCATCTGGATGGGGTGGCGTCCATGCTTGCCACGGGCAATTTGATCAACGCCAACGGTCGCGGCCTTGTGTATAATGGCCGGGGGGAAGCCACCTTGGTGGGGAATAAAATTCTCAATAACACAAGCCATGGCGTCTTGCTTGATGAAGATGCGCGGCAAGTGCTGGTACGCCTCAACCAGATTTGGTCGAACAAAGGGGATGGGATTAAAATCTTCAGCTCTGGCGGGTTGATCGAAGATAATGATATTGATGGGAATATGGGCCATGAGATTTCAACCCTAGGCCATTTAGATACCATCCCCACCATTATTAATGATGTGTCGGCTAACAAAAGTTCTCCCAAGCGGGGGGGATGGAGCGTGAACCAGCCTCGCCGTCGTAATTAGAGCATCGCGCCGAAAAGCATATCCCGGACCCTAATCCGGGGTGTACGCGGTTTTCGGCAAAAATCGATGCGAAATTAAAGCGTCTCCGCTTCAATTGGAATCACGGAGACGCTTTAAGTCTTTGTTTTTTCGCATTTCCAGACGGCCAACCGCATACACCCCGGCTCGGGGTCCGGGGCAGGCTCGGCCTCGAAATGCTTTAAAAGACGATAGCGAGGGCGTGAGTATAAACGAACGTCCGATGCTATAAAAAGCTGCATTTGCCAAAGTTTACATAAACTGATCAGTAAATACGACCAAAAGAAAATATATCACGAACACTGATTTTTCTTTTTGGTTTTTACTGGTTTCGTTCTTTTTACCGGCCTATTGAAAACGCAAGGCATGGGCGGCGGCCCACCCGCTGGCCCAGGCCCATTGGAAATTATAGCCGCCCAGCCACCCGGTTACATCCACAGCCTCCCCAATAAAATACAGCCCAGGGACTTTTTTTGCTTCCATGGTTTTTGAGGAGAGTTCGTCGGTATCAATCCCCCCCACAGTAACCTCTGCGGTTCGCCACCCTTCGGTCCCCGATGGTGTGAGCTGCCAGTGGGATAATTGATGGGCGATATCTTCAAGCTGACGGTTTGACATCTCCCCCAACTTCGCTGCAGCTGGAATTATCCCTTTTTCCCCTAAAAGAGCGGCCAAGCGGCTTGGGAAATATTTTTCGAAAACGGCTCCAAAGGATTTTTTCGCATACTGATCTCTTAAATTCTTAAAAAGAGCTGCCCCCTCCTCCCCCGCAAACAGGTCCACTTCAATAGCCTCACCTTCCTGCCAGTAAGAAGAGATTTGCAACATCGCCGGGCCGGACAAACCGCGATGGGTAAATAACATGGCTTCGTTAAAATGCGCAGCCCCAGCGTGCACCCCTATGGGGCAAGACACCCCCGCAAGTTGAGCAAACTCCTCCTTAGGCTGTCCTTCAAAGGTAAAGGGCACAAGCCCCGCCCGTGGGGGGATGATCGAGAGATCAAATTGCCGGGCCAGGTCATAGGCAAAACCGGTGGCGCCCATCTTAGGGATAGATAACCCACCGGTCGCCACCAACAGATGCTTTGCGCGAATGGTGCCGATGGACGTTTCCACCCGGAACCCCTCCGCTGTTTTTACCACCTCAAGGACAGTGACCCCAAGCTCGACCTTTCCTTGCCCCGCCTCCACCTCTTTGAGGAGTACACGAATAATCGCCTGAGATTTTTCATCACAAAAAAGTTGGCCCAGGGTTTTCTCATGCCAAGTGAGCCCATGGGTGGTGAGCAAATCCATAAAAGCAAAAGGCGTATATCGCGCTAAAGCAGACTTCGCAAAATGAGGGTTTTGGGACAAAAAGCGGTCTGGGCGGGTATGAATATTGGTAAAATTACACCGCCCCCCACCGGAGATCCGCACCTTTTCCGCGGGCTTTTTCGCATGATCTAAAACCATCACGCGGTGACCCAATTGGCCAGCCACGCCTGCACAAAAAAGACCCGCAGCCCCCGCCCCTAAAATCAGCGTATCAATGGATTGCAAGGAAGAGGAGGCCGCCATTTAGAAAGCTTTCAAAACATCAAAACAGAGCCTTCCCAATCATAATAATCCTTAAAAATCAAATTCAATTTACTCAAATTCAATTTATAATGCGTCTAAAAAGGCCTTCGCCTGCTTTTTAATTTCCTTTTTTTCTGCCTCTTCTTTTCTATCCAAATTGCGCATCACCATCCCCATACGGTGATTTTGCCGAAATTTTTTCTCATGGCGCAGGATAAAATCCCAGTAAAGATAATTAAAGGGACATGCCTCCTCCCCTAATTTTTTAGACGGGGAGTAATCACAAGAGGAACAGTAATTCGACATCCGCTGGATATAAGAGCCAGAGGCCGCATAGGGTTTTGTCCCCACCACGCCGCCATCGGCCCATAGGGCCATGCCGTGGGTATTGGGCAACTGCACCCATTCATAGGCGTCTGCATACACGATTAAATACCACTCATTCACCGCTTCTGGTAAAATGCCAGCAAGCAAGGCAAAATTCCCTGTCACCATCAGCCGTTGAATATGATGGGCGTAAGCATAATCGCGGGTGGCGCGCACCACCTCAGACAGGCAATGCATATCTGTTTTTCCCGTCCAATAAAAATCAGGAAGCGGACGGTCTGCTTTAAGAGCATTTGTCTCCTTATAGCTTGGCATTTCCAGCCAATATAAACCACGGATAAATTCACGCCAGCCGATAATTTGACGGACGAACCCTTCCACTGCGTTTAAGGGCGCATGGTCATCATGATAGGCCTCAACAGCGGCCTCACATATTTCTAAGGGGGTCAGAAGACCAGCATTCAAATAAGCGGAGACCAAAGAATGGTGTAAGAAATCCTCCCCCGTCGCCATGGCATCTTGATAGTCACCAAAAGCGGGCAGCGCCACATCAATAAAATCATCTAATGCCCGTAAGGCATCATCTCGCGTGACCGCATACTGAAAATTTTCTAAGCTCCCGAAATGATCATTGAAATGATCCTTCACCAAGCTGATGACATCTTTAGTGATTTTATCGGGCTTCACAGAAAATCGTTCTGGCGGTGTATATCCTTTGGGGAGTTTTTTACGGTTCTGGGCATCATAGTTCCATTTCCCCCCGATAGGTTTATCCCCTTTCATCAATAGACCGGTTTTCTTTCGCATCTCACGATAAAAATACTCCATGGTCAGGTTTTTTCGGCCCGAGGCCCAGGCTTCAAATTCTTCTAAGGAAGCGATGAACCGGTCATCTTCTCGTATTTGGACGGGGCAATTTAATTTCCGCGCCCAGCCAGCCATGTCTTCAGCTAATCGATACTCCCCACACGCCGTAAAAACAATCTCGTCTATCTCTTCCTCAGATAGACAGCGTTTCACCTCCCCCAAGAGAGAGCCTGTGTTTTCCTTATCGTCTAACTCCACATACCGTATATTGATCTTCTCCGCTTTCAGCGCTTTAGCGAAATGACGCATTGCGGAGAAAAGAAAGACAATTTTTTGCTGGTGATGTTTAACGTAAGTTGCCTCCCCCATCACCTCAGCCATTAAAACGATATCATTCTTTTTATCGATATCCGATAAGGCGGCAATGTTACGGTGAAGCTGGTCGCCAAGTACAAGCCGTAATTTTCCCATATCTTCTCTCTATCAAAATCAGTTCATCTGATGAAAGAGATAGATTTTTCTGCCCCAAAGACGATAGGATGATAAGACGCGGGGGCGAAAAACAAAAGGAATGTGAAGTGGATCCTTTACTGATACTGGTGATTGCCGCAGTGGGACTATTGGTGGCGGCCTCTGCTTTTAAGGCCCTATTGGGCGGGGCTCTCCGTCTTCTTTCCTTTTTCGGCCTCTCCCTCTTGTCCTATAAGATGCAAAAAGAGATAGAGGGGTTCTCATTTTTAACGGCGGATCTATTGCCCAGTCTTGGATTGGTGGGGGGTATTAGCTTCGCCATTACCTTAGGTCTGATGGCGACGCTTTTTCGCAAAAGCAAAGCAGGTTTTTTGCTCTGGCCCCTTATCGGGTTTGGGGTCACATTTGCCGCAGGCGCTGTGGTCTGGACAGGATAACGCTTAGAGGCGTTTCACAATCACCACGGTGCCTTCCATGGAGACAACTTCGATTTCGTCGCCTTCTGCCACGGTAACAGTGTCATCCACTACGCGGGCTGACCATTGGGTGTCCCCTAAGACAACCCGTCCCTGGCCAGAGGCAAATGTCGTTGCAGCGCGACCGCGTTTGCCAACCTTTAATTGCCCTGCCTCATTTAAGTTGGGTCTGTCAGAGGAGGACTGATTAATCCACCGCTCCGCATAGGGCTTTCCCACGATGCCGAGAGCGACCGTCAGAATAGCAAAGAGAATCCATTGGGTCACCCATTGACCATCAAGCTGGACGATGGTGATCAGCCCCATGAGGAGTGCGGCAATCGCCGGCCACAGAAGAAATGTGGTGCCCGTGAGGATTTCTTTCACTAAAAAAAGCGCTGCAATCACAAACCACGCCCAAAAGGGCATATCAAAGAAAAAATTAGCAATAGCGTCCATCGTTGATGCCCTTTAGCTATTCACCCGGGGAACGGAAGATCCCCCATTTGGGTTTGGTGACCCGTCTTTATCAAACACCGCTGAGACCAATTCCCCAACACCGCCCACAGTGCTGGCCAGAGACGAAAGCTCTGCGGGCACGATAATCATTTTTTGATTGGGGGCTGTGGCCAAAGCTTGGAATGCCTCCACATATTGTTGTGCCACGAAGTAATTAATGGCTTGCACATCCCCTGCGGCAATGGCTTGGCTGACCATGGCGGTGGCTTTGGCCTCCGCCTCTGCTTCCCGCTCCCGCGCTTCCGCATCGGCATAGGCAGCATCTTTCCGGCCCTCAGCCTCTAAGATGGCGGACTGTTTGGCGCCCTCTGCCCGCAAGATTGCAGAGTTCCGGTCCCCTTCGGCTTGGAGGATTTCTGCCCGCTTCACCCGTTCTGCTTTCATTTGCCGGGCCATTGCCTCTGTAATATCCGCTGGCGGACTTAAATCTTTAATCTCAACCCGGGTGACTTTTACCCCCCAAGGATTAGTAGCCGCATCAATCACCCGCAGCAATCGCTCATTAATGTCATCACGGTTAGATAGAGTTTCATCTAAGTCCAATGAGCCGATGACGGAACGAATATTGGTCATGGCCAAATTGGAAATGGCTCGGTCGAGGTTCGCCACCTCATAGGCGGCAGCGGGGGCGTCGATCACTTGGATAAAGGCCACCGCATCGGCATTCACCATGGCATTATCGCGGGTGATCACCTCTTGGCTAGGAACGTCTAATACTTGCTCCATCATATTCATCTTACGGCCCACTTGATCAATAAAGGGCGTTAGAATGTGAAGCCCTGGTTTGATGGTCCGCGTATATTTCCCAAACCGTTCCACCGTGTAATGAAACCCCTGGGGGACGATTTTCACAATTGAATTGATAACAAATAAGGCGAGCGCCACCGCCACGCCCACAGCGATTAATATATCCATGAAACCCCATGTCCTCACATCTATTTCAGGTTTAAGATATAGACATGATTTGGTGAGGGAATGGTAACCGGCAATTAAGCCCTTGTTATTATTTTACTTTATGACTTAGGAGACGACGGTTTGGCGCGCTTCACGCGCTTAAATGAGGATCGGTTCACATTCAAACCCGGCTTGCCGGTGCCCCTTTTCCCTTTCGGGGTGGGGGAGCGGCGCTTTAGCGGCGTTGTCCCTTGTGGGTCTTCTTTTGAGTGTTGAGCCGTTTTTCGGGTTTTCTTGAAGGCTTTCTGTGCTGGCGGGGGGTAGGATTTGCGGGCCTGTTCCCCCTTTTTGGATTTGCTTTTCGCCGGGAAAGGCTTGGACTTATTTTTCAGCTTAGACTTTTCTTTAGACGTACCAAAAGGAGTTTCCGTCCGCTTACTCTGGTCTGTATCATGATGATAGTCTTTAGGGGGAAAGGGTTTTGCTGCAACCTCGCCCTGAGCGCCATGGGGATAATCCCGCGGCGCTGAGGGGGCGCCGTCGAGCAGGTTGACTGAAATTGATTTTTCCAATTTATTCCCAGGTCCAATTCGGCTCATCAACTGCTCACGGCCATGGGGCGTCAGCTCCACATGGGTTTCCTCCGGGTGGATACGAATGGCGCCGATATCTTTTTTGCTAAAGCCCCCGGCCTTGCAGATCATCGGCAAAATCCAACGGGGTTCTGCTGCCTTTTTTCGCCCCACAGAAAGAGAGATCCATTGACCATCGGGAAAATCCGCCTGCGCCCCTTTTCGGGCTGCGCGCTTACGGGGTTCTTTTGGTTCCCAAGCGGGCTCCTCATCCAGTAATTCTTCGGGGGCTGATCGATTTGCCTCGTGAAAACGCAGTAAGGCTGCGGCCACTTGGGCAGGATCAAATTGGGCAACCAATTGATCGACCATGTCTTTTTCAGCTTCCCCGATGGGATCCGTAAAAGCAGGGTCTGACAACAGACGCTCTGCGTCCCGCCTTGTGACCTCCTCCGCCGAAGGGGGTTTGCCCCAATGGGCTTTAATCTTTGCCCCCTGCAGCAATCGCTCGGCTTTACGTCGCTGTGATTGGGGAACAATTAAAGCACTTATGCCTTTTCGCCCTGCCCGGCCCGTCCGGCCACTGCGGTGGAGTAAGGTTTCAGAGTTACGCGGCAGATCCGCATGGACCACCAATTCAAGCTCTGGCAGATCAATCCCGCGGGCGGCCACATCGGTTGCCACACAGACCTTGGCGCGACCATCCCGCATAGCTTGTAAGGCTTGGCTCCGCTCTTTTTGGCTGAGCTCACCTGATAGGGCGACCACGGAAAATCCGCGGTTATTAAGACGGCTGGTCATATGATTGACCGTGGCGCGGGTAGAGCAAAAAATGATCGCATTTTTCGCATCTTGATATCGCAGCATATTAATAATGGCATTTTCTTTATCGCTATTCGCCACAGTTAAGGCACGATACTCAATATCCACATGCTGTTTTTGTTCCGCGATTGTATTAATTCGCACGGCATCCCGCTGATAGTTTTTCGCCAAATGGACGATGGACCGGGGCACCGTTGCAGAGAACATCAGGGTACGTCTGTCTTCTGGGGCTTCGTTTAGGATATATTCAAGATCTTCCCGAAAACCCAAATCCAGCATTTCATCTGCCTCATCCAGGACCACCGCCTCAAGGGATCCAAGCTTGAGGGACTTCCGCTTAATGTGATCCACCAGCCGCCCTGGCGTGCCCACCACAATATGCGCGCCCCGCGACAGAGCTTTGCGCTCGGTGCGCATATCCATCCCGCCCACACAAGAGGCGATGATCGCACTGGTTTTCTGATAGAGCCATTCAAGCTCTTTTTTCACTTGCAAGGCCAATTCCCGGGTGGGGGCGATCACAAGACCTAAAGGGGGGCTATGTTTGGCAAAATAGTCCCCTCCCTCAAGCAAAGTAGGGGCAATTGCCAACCCAAAGGCCACGGTTTTCCCGGATCCTGTTTGGGCGGACACCAAAAGATCTGAATCTTCTAAATTGGGGTCCAAAACCGCCTGCTGCACAGGCGTAAATTCTTTGTATCCCCGCTCGCCTAACGCTTTGGCGAGGGGGGGAACAGCCCCTTGAAAATCAGTCATGATCGGTACTTTCTCTACGGTGAAGCCACTATTTGAGTGAAGGCTTGACCGTTATCATATAAGCGAAATATTCCTATGAAGCGCCAAGACAGCTGTGGCAACACCCATTTATGTCACAAGCTATAATAACGCTTTGAGATATTGGTTCATCTTGACGCCCCCAGCTTTCCCAAAGGGCGTAATACGCTTATATTATAATGTGAAAGTGAGACGATATGACGACTGTATTGCTATATTTACTTATTCCCATCGCTGTCGCGGCCACAGCGATATTTTTAGGGATTGGCATTTATTCCCTGGCAAAAGGCGGCGATTTTGCCAAACAGCATTCAAATAAGCTAATGCGCCTGCGGGTAACAGCGCAAGCTATTGCCATTGCTTTATTAATGCTTTTTGTCTTTTTATTAGAACGCGGCGGCAATTAAGGTGGTCACCCTCAACAAGATTTATACCCGCACGGGGGACGATGGCACCACCGGGGTGGTGACCGGGGAAAGACTTTCTAAAACCGATCAACGCATTATCGCGATCGGCGATGTGGATGAGGTCAATAGCGCCATCGGCGTGGCCATGGGCCAGGTCACCCATGGCATGATCAAAGGTACCTTGTTGACCATTCAAAATGACCTCTTCGATGTGGGGGCAGATCTTGCCACCCCCAAAACCTTGAAAGGTGAATTGAGATTGGGGGAGAACCGGCCGGGTTTGCTTGAAAAAGCGATTGATGAGTTAAATGAAGACCTTCCTCCCCTTAAATCCTTTATTCTCCCCTCAGGGCCTGGGGGCGCGGGGGCCCTCCACTTTGCACGTTCCGTAGCCCGACGAGCTGAACGATCGGTTTGGCAAATAAAAAAAAAGCATAAGGATATGCAAGAGGTGTCATTTTTAAACCCGCTTATCCCGCAATATCTAAATCGATTGTCTGACTATCTCTTTGTGGCTGCGCGCACCGTTTCCATTGATGCGGGCGGCGAAGTTTTGTGGGTACCTGGTGGTAGTGATCAAAATGCGACCGATTAATATCACTGATCATAAATAGGTTACAGTAAGTGTTGATGCTTGAAGGAGAACCCTCTACGTCGTTTCAAAGATGAATGAATTATGGAGAAATGGCTGTGAAAATCC
>JBCCMT010000035.1:0-11577 GCA_039026195.1 Pseudomonadota bacterium
AGATTTAAAGCGACAGCATGATCTCAATTGATCCGAAGTCGCTTTAAGTTGCCTTTGGTTTTTCTTTTGTCACAAAGCGCACCATGACCACGGAAACTTCGTAAAGCAGCCAGATGGTAATCCCTAGGGCAATTTGACTGATGGGGTCTGGGGGGGTGAGAAAAGCTGCCACCAGAAAAATACCCACAATGGCAAATCGGCGGTTCTTCGCTAACCAATCGGCACTCACAATGCCCGCTTGCCCCAATAAAGTCAGGATCACAGGAAGCTGAAAGGCAAAGCCAAAACCAAGCATTAAGGTCAGCGCCAGGTTGAGATAATCGTCCACACGGACGAAAAGGTTATAGGAGGCTGCCCCGGCCGCCTCGGCGGGCTTTTCCATGGAAAGGGCAAAATCCATCACAAAGGGCAATATAAGTTGGTGAACCAACAAGATCCCCAATGAAAACAATACCGGAATGACCGACAAAAAAGGCAAGATCGCCTTACGCTCTTTGGCATAAAGCCCCGGCGCCACAAAGGCATACATTTGCCACGCCAACACTGGGAAGGCGACCATCAGCGCACCGAAAAAAGAAAGTTTGACCCGCGCAAAAAACAAGGTGAGGGGCGGATAGTTTAATATGGCGCTACTCCCCTCCCCCTCAAACCGTTCCACGGCATCCACAAAGGGAATAGTCAATAAATTGTAGAGGCTATAGGAAAACGCAAAACACACCGCAAAGGCAACAATGATAGCGCCCATACTGATGACAAGGCGCTTTCGTAGCTCAATCAAATGGCTCATCAACGGTGCGCGACTGGCTTCCACCTCATCTTCTGTGGGGGTATCCTCGCCTAATTGGACCGATGACATGCCATGGTCGCTCATGCGGACCCGCTTTCAGGGGGTTTTGCCGGTGATTGAGGTTTGACGGCCGCATCCAGCGCCCGTGTGACATCTTCCTCTGTTCCTGATAACGCCGCCTCAATATCTTGGGCAGGGTTGGCGGCCTTTAGAGCTTCGATTTCTTTGCGCATCTCTTCAAGCTCCGCCTCTTTTGCCATTTGAGAAAAGCTGTGCCGGAAATCATCCGCCATCCGGCGAAGACCGCCCACGGCTTTACCCACCGAATGCATCAGGCGAGGCAAATCCTTTGGCCCAACAATAATGAGGGCAAGAACGCCGAGCAGTAAAAGCTCAGCCATGCCGAGTTGCGGGACGAGACTCATCTGCGCTTATGACGTTTTTGATGTATCAGTCGGTGTCTGAACAGGGGTGTCCGCTGACTTTGGCGCTTCGCTTAAGCTCGCTGTTGGCTTAGACGCTGATGGATCATCGTCCTCTTCCGCCATTCCTTTTTTAAAGGATTTAATGCCTTTTGCCATATCCCCCATCAGCGCAGATATCCGACCGCGTCCGCCAAAAAGGACAACAATCAAAATAAAGAGAATAACAAATGTTTGCCAATTCGGGCCCATGATTTATCTCCGAAAAATTATGCTTAGAGCATTTCGCGTTCCTTTGGAATCGCTCAATTGCTCTAGGTTATTGTTTCGTCGCGCATCTTATGCGGATAACCGCACACACTTATCCGCGATGCGCTCCAGCTAACTAAGCCCTCATGGCACCACACGCAATGAAAGAGAGGGGAATTTTTACGATTATTTTCTCTCTTAAGAAGAGGTATTAACTTTCGGCGGGGGGCTCATCCTCAATATCGTCATTTTCGATATAATCTTCGACAAACGGCTTCTCTTCTGCCTCTGCCATGAGGGGATTTTCAGTTTCATCATCCTCTGAAATGGGGGTCGGCACAGAAAACCCAGGGGGAAGACGGGCATCAAGCAAGCCAGCTGCCTTCAAGTCTGCCAAACCTGGCAGATCACTCAAATTCGCTAACCCAAAATGCTCTAAAAATGAAGGCGTTGTCCCATAAACCAATGGGCGGCCCGGCACCTCCCGGCGGCCTTTGATTTTCACCCACCCCAATTCCAGCAATTGGTCGAGGGAGCCCTTGGCCACCGCCACCCCGCGCACCTCTTCAATATCTGCCCGGCTACAGGGCTGATGATAAGCAATGATGGAAAGGGTCTCTAAGGCAGCGCGGCTCAACTTTCGCTCTTGCTTACGCTCTTCCACCAGCACGCTGGCCACATCAGGGGCGGTGACAAATTGCCATTTCCCATCCACACAGCGCAAATTGATGGCCCGCTGTTCATAATGCTCTTCAAGGCGCGCCAAAATGGTGGGGATATCCGCGCCGGGCACCCGTTCGGCCAGCATTTTTTCAGACAGGGGTTTGGAGGAGGCAAATAGCAACGCCTCTATTTTGCGGATAAACACAATTTCTGCCGCTTCCTTTGCAAAGGGGTTGTCGAAAACGGGGACATCCTCCCCCTCTGACAAGGTGACCACCGCCCCTGTTTCTGCCTCTTGCGGACGTTTAGGCCCAATAAAGTCAATATCATGACGAATGGGTTTTGTTTCCCCTTCAAGGGAAGCTGACATGTTAGGCTCGCCAAAGGCTTCTACTAATTTTTCTTGCGCGGCGCGGGGGTCGAGGGCTCCCTCTTCAGATAAGGGGTGAGGGCCAAATACAGATGTTTTCATTCAAGGTCTCCATCCGCGAAGGGCTTAGGATCAGGTTGAGATGGACTGATGGCGCCACGATTCTGGTCTGGCTCGCCAGGGTTCTCTTGGGTTTCTAAATGACGACGCACATAGATAGGACTGAAAGCACCGGATTGGCGCAACTCGATCGCGCCGCTTTTCGCAAACTCCAGCGCGGCTCCAAAATTACTCGCCACCACAGAGCGACTGGGGGCATCGACGCCCTCCCCCGACCCGATGGTGGTCAGCAAACACCAGTCCGGAATATCCCCCAGCATAGCGGCAAGCCGGGCCCGCGCTGATTCTAGGGCGAACACTTTGGGGGGGTCCGTGTGAAGAACAGGATCAATCGCCTGCACCCGTTGGGTCGAATAAGCTTTCAAAAGATCATAGAGATCTGCCGTCCATTCGGTGGTGGTCTTCACCTCCAAATTATCATTGGCACGGACAAAAATATCTTGGCCCAATTGCGGGCGCTGGAGCAATGCCTCTGACGCTTTGCGCATGGCATCCAAACGCTGAAGTTGGAAGGCCAGCCGGGCGCTCATCTCATCGGCCGTGGGTTCGTCATCGTCACTTTTGGGGGCAGGTAAAAGCAGCTTTGACTTTAAAAATGTCAGCCAAGAGGCCATGACGAGATAATCCGCCGCCAGCTCTAAATCCCGTTTTTTGGCCTCATCAATAAAGGCCATATATTGGTCAACCAAGGCGAGCACGGAAATTTGCCGAAGATCTACTTTTTGTCGCTGCGCTAAATCGAGCAGCATATCCAAGGGGCCTTCATACCCCTCTAATCGGACGATAAAATCACCCTCCCCCCCTTCTATTTCCGATGGGGGGAAGGACCGAACGGGGGCATCAAAGGGGTCCTGATCCCCTTTTGGCGAAAGCCCGCTCACATCGTTATGTTCATTTTCCATTAAGAAATATTAACGCCATTCGTGAGGGACGCAAACTCTTCTTCAAGGGATTTCTTCTCTGCCGGCGCTGGCGGCGTTAACAGGGTTAGGGCTTTTTCACTTCGGCGCTCCGCTTCAGCCGACAACGGTATGGCGGCACCTGCCACCGCCTCCATCTCTGTCATATCGCCATTACAGTGGAGCAAGAGATCACACCCCGCTTTGAGTGATTTCACAGATCGCTCGTAAAAGCTGCCCTTTAGCGCTTTCATGGAAAGATCATCGGTCATGAGAAGCCCCTGAAAACCGATTTCTTTACGGATAATATCCTCAATCACAGTCACAGATGTGGTTGCTGGCTCTTTATCGTCTAGCGCTTCGTAAACAATATGGGCCGTCATCGCTAAGGGGGCATGGGCTAAGGCTTTAAATGGCACAAAGTCACATTGAGAGAGCGCCCCATGGGAAGCTTCCACCCGCGGCAATTCTAAATGGCTGTCCGCCATGGCCCGCCCATGGCCAGGGATATGTTTAATAATAGGTAAGCAGCCCCCCGCCAATGTTCCCTCAATCATCGCTTGGCCAAGGGCCGCGACGGTTTCGGGGGATGTTGAAAAGGCACGGTCCCCCACAATGTCATGGGCGCCGGGCTGGCGAACATCCACCATGGGCACACAATTGACCGTGATCCCCACGTCAGCGGCATCTCTCGCCAAAAGCTCCGCCCCTAACCGCACAGCTTTTAAAGATGCTGGCTTCCCCAACCCCTCAAACACCGCCATGGGGGGCCGTTTGGGGACGATATGGGAACTTAACCGAGACACCCGCCCCCCCTCATGGTCCACCAAAATAGGGGCCTCTCGCCCCACGGTGTCTCTTAATTCTCCGCACAGGGCAGTGATTTGCTCGCGCGTTTCACAATTGCGCCGGAACAGAATAAACCCCCAAGGGTCGGTTGCACGAAAAAAAGTTCTTTCTTCATCAGAAAGAACTTTTCCTTCACATCCAAATATAACAGATGACGTCATTTTTAGACTATCGTTTTTGTACGTAGCAACTTTGACCCCTGCTTTTTAAGCCATCACAATAATTTCCGGCCGCCGCACGGCTTGCAAACCCGCCTAGCCAAAGCCGGTGATAGGTGGTGCCCTTCACGGTAGCGACATTCACCTCAGGGGATTGTGAACTGACGAAAGCGCCATGTTTTTGGCTCATGGTGCTGTAATATCCCATCGCCTCACCGTTGGAGCCAAAGGCGCCCACTTGAACCGCGAAAGGTCCTGTGGATGTCGCCGCAGGGGCCACATTGCGGCTAGGTTGCGGGGCAGGTTTTGGCGCCGGCTGGGGCTGAGCGGCAACAGGTGCTGGTTCTGGAGCGGGCGCAGGAACAACAGGGCGAGAGACAACGGGTGCCGGGTCAGGCGTTTCAGTGGCGGCTGCCACCCTTGCCTCTTGCACTGTCGGTACGTCTACCCGCACCGAAGCATCTTCGTTAAATCCTGCCAGCGGGTCTCTATCGGGGGTGATTTCTGCTGCTACCCGGGTGGGGCTGACATTATTCAGCTCATCAAAAACTTCCTGACGACCGGGGTCTGCAGGCTCTAAGCCTAGCTCCTGCCGTACAGGGGTCGGGTCTGCGGAGACGGTCGGTAATGCTGCCTCATTCGCCGCGGCGGTTTGAGTGCCTTTTTCATAGGCCATTTTCACAATCCCGGCGAAGGCGGCGAGGACTGCAATAAAAATGATCAAGATCCAAAAGCCAGACAGCCCACCTTCATCTTCGTCTAAGGCATCATAGTCTTCATCAACAGAGGTGGTGGATGACATGTTTCTTCCTTTTAGCTTGTCGTTGGTGTAGCCGAAAAGGCCTCCCCATATCGATACGCGTTATCGCAAACTTTACAACGTTTTGAGGTAAACGTCTCGTTAATCTTCTAAATAGGTTATTATTAAGTTGAGGAAATCCATGATATTAATCGGTCTAGGATAGCTAAACAGAAACATAGATCAAATTAAGGCAGATATGTTTTTGAACATCCTTTCTTCCCTCTTTTTGAAGTGACCTATTTTTACGTTGAAAATGACGGAAGAGGTGCGCGTAGCAGAATCACTTCGGTGTGATCGCTGAGTATGAAACGGCAATCAACCTCTTTAGCATATTAACAACAAAAAACCCCGGCTCAACATGAACCGGGGTCATTATAAAAAAGAGGAAGAAAGAGCTTAACTCTTCCCGTCGTCGGTATCCCGCAACGCGGCGCCGAGGATATCCCCAAGGGATGCCCCACTGTCTGCGGACCCAAATTGTTCCACAGCTTCTTTTTCTTCTGCCATTTCACGGGCTTTGATGGAAAGAGATAAACGGCGGGACGCCTGATCAAGGGCCACGATCCGTGCATCCACTTTATCACCGATGGCAAAACGCTCAGGGCGCTGCTCGTTCCGATCACGAGAAAGGTCAGATTTCCGGATAAAGGCTTTCGGCCCGCCATCGCCGCCCACACGTACTTCGATGCCGCCATTTTCCACCGCGGTCACTTCGCAAGTAACGTCAGCGCCTTTTTGCAGCTCACCCACAGCGTCCATCGGGTCATTGGCAACCTGCTTGATCCCAAGGGAGATACGCTCTTTATCAGGATCAACATCAAGGACTTTGGCTTTGACCACTTGGCCTTTTTCATAGTCCTTCATTGCCTCTTCCCCAGCCCGTTCCCAGTCAAGGTCAGAGAGGTGCACCATGCCGTCCATATCATCATCGATACCGACGAACAGACCAAACTCGGTGATATTTTTGATCTCGCCTTCAATCACAGAGCCGATAGGATGCTTCTCGGCAAAACCTTCCCAAGGGTTGGAAAGCGTTTGCTTGAGACCAAGGGAAATCCGGCGTTTGCTTTCGTCCACCTCAAGCACCATGACATCCACCTCTTGGTCAGCGGTCACGATGGAGGATGGGGGCACATTCTTTTTCACCCATGACATCTCAGACACATGGACAAGACCTTCAATACCGTCTTCTAATTCCACGAATGCACCGTAATCAGTGATGTTGGTGATTTTGCCGTGGAATTTTCCGCCCAAGGGATATTTGGCTTGAACCCCTTCCCATGGATCAGGCTGAAGCTGCTTCATGCCAAGGGAAATACGGGACGTTTCAGGATTAATCTTGATGATTTTCACAGGTACCGTGTCATTCACATTGAGCACCTCAGAGGGGTGGTTCACCCGGCTCCAGCTCATGTCAGTCACATGTAAGAGGCCATCAACACCGGGGGCCAATTCCACAAAGGCCCCATAATCGGTGATGTTTTTGACCACGCCATCGCGTTCATCCCCCTCACTTAGATCACGCACCACCTCTTGACGATGTTCGGCACGATCCTCTTCCAAAATAGAACGGCGGGAGACCACAATATTGCCCCGGCGTTTGTCCATTTTCAAAATTTTGAAGGGTTGAGAGATATTCATTAACGGTCCGGCATCCCGCACCGGGCGAATGTCCACCTGACTGCCGGGCAAGAACGCCACCGCACCGCCAAGATCCACGGTAAAGCCACCTTTGACACGGTTGAAAATCACCCCGTCCACTCGGTCTTCGGCTTCAAAATTCTTCTCAAGCCGTTCCCAAGCCTCTTCCCGGCGGGCCCGGTCGCGGCTGATGACGGCTTCGCCTTGGGCATTTTCAATCCGGTCAATGAAGACATCCACTTCATCGCCCACATTGATGGAGACGTCTGCGCCAGGGTCGGAAAATTCACGTAAAGGGACGCGGCCTTCGGTTTTAAGGCCCACATCAACAATGGCCATATCTTTTTCAATACCGGTGATCACACCTTTGACTACGGTTTGTTCAAAGCTTTCTTTATCAACCACAGAAGCTTCGAACATTTCCGCGAAATCGTCGCGGGACGGGTTAAATGTTTCGGACAAGTTTTTCGCCTTTAACATCGTGATATAGACATCACGACAGGGGTTAGAGCTCCCTTTCCATTCCTTTTTGAAAAGAAGAGCGATGGAAATTTGACAACGCGCGGAAATCGCCCAAACGGGAAGGAGCGAAAATCATCAGCAATTAAGCGCGTTTTTCCTCCAAGGCTCGGTTGATCACACGGCACGCTGCCGCGAATACGGTGTCTATATCCATTTGAGTGGTATCTAGCAAGACCGCATCTTTTGCAGCGCGCATGGGGGCTGCTTCTCGGCCGCTATCCCGCGCATCTCGACGCCGGATATCCTCTAACACCGCCTGTAGAGTTATCGACGCATCCCGCGCGCTGAGCTCTCGCCAGCGTCGTTCGGCCCGCGCTTCAAGAGAGGCATCAATGAAAAGTTTTACCAAGGCATCGGGGCAGACCACGGTGCCAATGTCTCTGCCATCTAAGATCGCGCCGGGGGGGGTGGAGGCATAATCGCGCTGATAAGACAGTAATGCTTCACGCACAGCGGGTTTTGCGGCAATGATGGATGCCGCCCGTCCCACATCCGGGGTGCGAATATCAGCCTCTGCAATCGCATCTAAGGTAAAAGTCTTCGCCAAGCGGGCGGCATCCTCATCATGGCGGGGGTCCAAATTTTGCGACAGCATCAGCCACCCCACCCCGCGATAAATGCTACCTGTATCGAGATACCCAAGCCCATAAAAGCTCGCCAACCGGCGCGCTAAGGTGCCCTTACCTGACGCCGCAGGTCCATCAACAGCAATAACGATATGATCTGATGTGCTCACGTCACCCTTACCATTCATAGGACTGGTTTTTCCGAAACTCGCTTGGAAAGTCTATTCTTTCTATAAAGAATTGTAGCGAAAATAAAATACTCGCAGATATAACAGTATTTATTCATAATACATATATTTGCTACTAGCATCTTGTTTTCTCCAAAGAGGCTGTTAGTCTGTAACAAATGTTTGGGATCTGGGAGAGGTTATTGATAACCACTTACAAAGGGCTATGTCGTGGCCAGACCCATTGCAGAATTTCGCCGACCTGAGATTATTCAAGCTTTTAAACGGGCGTTGATGAAATGTGGGCTTAACCTTCCGTCCAACGATGAAATCGCGAACGAAGCGGGGATGTCGCGGCAACTGATCCGCCATTACTTTCCTAAACAGCCTGAGATGGCCCATGAATTGGCGAAAGCCTTAGCGGATGAATATCAGCATCTTTTAAGCACCACCGTGATTGCCACAGGCGATGTCAGCCGACTGAAAATTTTCCTTGATTTTTATTTTGGATTAACCTCTGGCGATTTACCCCAAAAACCACAGGATAATCAAATCTACGATGCTCTCCTCGCGCTGGCCGCAACGGACTTGGAACTGCAAGATATTCTAAGTGGTCAGTATAAGTTGTTAAGCAAAGTATTTTCTCACGAAATTCATGTGGCCCACCCCTCTTTAAATTTTGAACTTTGTGAAGAGTTGTCAGATACAATCGTCAGCCTTATGTATGGCCATTGGAAAATGATTGATGTGGTCGGATTTTCCACTCACCATCATGTGGTCGCGAGAGAAGCAATTGACCGGCTTATTCATTCTTATTTGAAAAGCCCACCTGTGCGTCACCCCATGGAAGGGCCCACCCAACTTCCCGTTGATTAAGATACATATACTCAAGAGTTAGGTGCTAAATAGTCACAGGCTGATGAACTTATCCTCACGGCTTTAAAGTATTATATCATCCTTGTGACACGAAATTACATAGGTCCGTTACTCTCTCCCATCGCAACTAGGGCCTTTGTGTCGATATTTCGTGTTGAGAACGGGCCCGTTTCGTCCCCCTCAGCGGGCCTTATGTTCTTTACCCTCGTCTTATCTTTTAAGACGAGGGTTTTTTTGGTGAATAGTGAGTGTTTTGAGGGACTTAATCTGAATTTGGCTTTCAGATAATATGCCGCGCATCACACGAAAAAAGCGCCCCGCCCTTTAAAATGATTGTAGAGACCATTTAAAAATCGGTGGGTTCAAAGCCTTTATACTGTCCAATCCGGCCGGACATAATGGCAAGTATATCCGTGGGGTACCTTTTCGAGATAGTCCTGATGATCTTCTTCAGCATCGGTGAAAACCCCTGCGGCAGAAAGCTCTGTCACCAAGGGGCCCGGCCACTTTTGAGAGGCCTCAACCTTCGCCATCACCTGTTGGGCGATCTCTTTTTGATCATCGCTCGTCACCCAAATGGCACTTCGATATTGACTGCCCCGATCATTTCCCTGCCGATCTTTTGTGGTCGGATCATGGATTTGAAAAAACCACAAAAGTAATTTTTCATAAGAAATCTTATCTGGATCAAAAATGATTTCGATGGCTTCGGCATGGCCGGTCATGCCAGTTTTTACATCTTGATAAGTTGGATTTTCGTAAGCGCCGCCGGTATATCCCACGCGGGTGCGCAAAACACCGGGCACGTTCCGGATGAGATCTTGCATTCCCCAAAAACACCCCCCCGCTAGGATAGCCCGTTCCGTTCGCATTGCTTCATCTGTCATCTCTATACCTCCATCTAAAGAGATATATCAAAAGCAATTCATATCAACCTGCCGCTTTTGCCGCAGCTTGAATGAGCGCTAAAAATTCCGTATGCCCATTGGGGAGGTTTCGATCAGCCCCCGTCATGGCCACCACGACGTCATGGGCAGGGTCAATCCAAATATACTGCCCATTATATCCTGATGCGAAATAAGCCTCACCCGCCCCCTCCGCCACCCAAAAATGATGGCCATACCCAAAGGGTCGCGCTTCTGTCCCTTGGTGGGGGGAATGCTCAGGGGTGGGCGGTGTTGCCACAAACTTTGTCCACCCCGGCGGTAAAATACGCTGCCCGTCTACGACCCCATCTTTTAAATAAAGAAGGCCGATCTTGGCATATTCTTCAAGACGCATATTTAAACAACAATAGGCAAGCTCTTTCCCCTCATCTGTATCGCGATCTAACAGCCATGTGGCCGCATCCATTTTCATAGGGGCAAAGATTTTCTCCTCCACCAATGAGGACAGGCTTCGGCCCCCATAGGCGCCTGTTAGAACGGCCCCCAAAACAGACGTGTTCGGCGATATATATTCAAACTCTTGACCCGGATCTGACTTTCTTTTGAACTGACGAACAAACCGGTCCACATCCTTTTGCAACAAAAAGGTATTAAAAAATAAGCGACGCATGTCAGAGTCCGGCGTTTCATAATCTTCTACAAAGTCAATGCCGCTCGACATCATGAGCAATTGGCGGATGGTGATATTTCCAAAATCTGTATCTTGATAAATAGGGGCATAGGTAGAAGCTTTATCATCTAGGCTTTGAACAACGCCCTCTTGTAAGGCCACACCGATCAATGTCGCCACAACACTTTTCGCCACGGACCAACTTGTGTGGCGGTCCTCTGGCCCCTCCCCACGCCAATATTGTTCAAAAACGACCTCTCCTCCTTTGACCACAATAAAGCCTGTAATGGCCCGGTCTTCGGCATAACTCCCTATACTGCGCAACGCTCCCTTATATTCATAGGTAATATCTAAATCTTGAATGTTACGGCTTAAATTTTCGACGTGGGGGGAGGCACTAATCTGTCGATAGGGGTATAATGTCTCCATCTGGCGATAAAAAACGGTGCGATCTTCGACCCTTTGGGATTGGAGAACCTCATGGGGCGAATATTCTGACCAAGGCCTAAAATACCAACCTAAAAAAACTAGTAAAACGACCGTAAGGAAAGCGCCGACAACAGATAAAATGCGAACCATGATTTTCTTCCTTTTGATCGCTTAAGGTCTAGCGGGTAATAAAGAGATCCGTTTTTCTATGCTGAGGAACCATATCGTAATTTTCCCAAAAACGCCGCTATCCGCTGACGATCGGGCGCTCCTTTTTGGAAGCGGCCTTTTACTTTTTCAAATTGCATCACATTTTCGATACGGTCATCTAAAAACGCCCAAGTGGCAGCATAGGGCGCCTCCCCGTCATCGCCAGCCTCATCCGCAAACCATCGCGCCAAAGTTGATAGATACACCCCGCTCAAGGTCAGTCTTTTGGTGTAAAAGTTAATATCGGTGGAGGGGTCGCCTAAGATTTGCCACATGGCCCCCGCGGTTCG
>JBCCMT010000036.1:0-11421 GCA_039026195.1 Pseudomonadota bacterium
GTATTAAAAGTCTCGGCGGAAACCAATTTCGCCCACAAAACCTTGACCTTCAACTTCAAACTCAGGCGGTAAGAGGCTTGTGGCCAGATCCGCGCCGCTGCCCATCCCCCGATAGCGCGCCCCGAGCACCATATTGCTGGTATGGCTAAGGGTATAACTTGCCCCTACCATCATTTGATAAGCCAAGACCGTTTGGGTTTGATTGATGAGTTGGATGCCCGCGGGGGCATACTCCATATCCACTTGGGCCATCCCCAGACCTGCGCCCACGTAAGGCGTAAGGCGCCCCTGCTGTAAGGGTACATCCCAAAATCCGTTGGCGAAGGTGGCTTTGGTCTCTACCTTTCCAACCCCACCGGACAGAATACTGGCCAGATCAAGTTCGCGGACATCCTCTTCCCGTAGAAGTATGGCCAGTGAACTATCTTGGCCATTTCCTAAATCTTGATTTTCCAACTGAAAGGCCCGGCCCACATCAACATCATGCTGAAGATAAGCAACCTCCGCCTCCACCCGAAAATTCTGGGCAACTTTAAAACCAGCGGCGAGGTTCGCAAAGCGGCCAAAGTCAAAGCTTGTCTCAAAATGGGACGGGGACAGAGAAGATGTCGTAAAAGCCATCTCATGTTGAGACGGGGGCTTCGCAAAAGATGTTTCTAAAGCATTTAAATGGTGTGTGAAACGAGAGGAGGACGAGGTTGAAAGCGATTGGTTTTCTTGGATCAGCGCCGTTGAGATATAAAAGCTTTGTTCTTCGTCTTGCCCCAGGGTTTGGGTGGGCAGGTTCATGCCAATGCTACAAGCAAGAATGATCGCAAAGTGTTTCATCTTCACCTCCAAACCTATACCCCCGTTGGCCCTTAGTGTGACAACACCCACACATAGATTGAGTTCAAAAACAAATAATATCAAGTCATAGATGCATTTTTATTAAGAAGATGCAGAAACCATGCCGGAGGAGGTGTTTTCTCGCCTTGTTTTTCTCGTTTTAAGCGTTTTCTTCTAGGGGCGCCACATCATGGGTTTGGGGGGCATGGGCTTGCGCAAAATAGTCCATAGACTGCATTTCATAAAGACGACTGACGGTACGGCCGAATTCAAAGGCCCCATCTCCCTCCGGGTAAAGATCTTCTGGCGCTGCAGCAGCGGAGGCAATAAGGGTACACTTTGCTTCATAGAGCGCGTCGATGAAAGTGACAAAGCGCTTTGCTTCATTTCGGTCCTCCCCCCCCATCAGAGGAATATCATCAATAAAGACGGTTCGATATTGTTGAGCGATTTGCAGATAGTCCCCCGGTCCGAAGGCATGACCACACCAATGGGAGAAGGGCGCTCGCACAGCGCCCCTCGCCGCATGGGGGATGGAAATCTTACGGCTTCCCCTTAAAAGTGTTGTTGGTTTTGACAGGGCATTGGCGGTCATTACCCCCCAAAGGGTGTTCATCGACCGATGGGCGGTATCCCCCAGGGGGTGAAAATATACATTTTCTTTATGAAGACGATCAAGACGATAGTCCTTTGCGCCTTCAAGTTCGAATACTTTGGTTTTCGATTTTAAAAGATCAATGAAAGGGATGAACAGCTCCCTATTTAACCCCTCCTTATAACGCTCATCGGGGGGGCGGTTAGAGGTGGCAACAATAACAGCCCCTTGCGCAAAAAGCTGTTCGAACAACCGCCCCAACAGCATGGCGTCTGTGATATCGGTGACCTGAAATTCATCAAAGCAAAATAGATGTGCCTTCTGAAAAACTGCGTTTGCCGCATGGGGGATAGGGTCATCGAGGGAGGCTGATTTTAATCGAGCAGGATGGATTTTTCTTCTTTTCTCATCAAGCTGCCGCCAATTTGCGATAAACCCGTGTATCTCTTGCAAGAAAGCATGGAAGTGGACGCGGCGCTTTAAGCGGATGGGGGCGCCTTCGACAAATAAGTCCATCAGCAAGCTTTTGCCGACGCCCACGCCCCCCCACAAATATAATCCTTCAGGTGCCTTTTGGGGTTTTCGGAAAAACCCGTTCCGTCGGTTGGGCGCATAGCCCTGTAAGCGTTGGGCAAGATTATCTAAGGTAATCGCCACCTCTTCTTGTGCAGGGTCAGGCCATAGGGTGCCGCTGGCCACCAATTTGCGATACGCCTTTAAGGGCAGGGTCATGAAAAACTCATCACGTCAGTATGAAAATGGATGATAAGTGTAAGGCGATCATCTTGAAACCGCAATTTTTATCCTTTGGCTTCTCTAAGGGCAGGCGTCGTGAACCATAAGCCGAGCCCCGTGGCGATCGCGGCGCCCACAAATTGCGCGCCAATGAAAAGAGGGATGGAGCCCATTTCAATGCCGGCAAAGGTATTGCTAAAGGTTCTGGCAAGGGCAACGGCGGGGTTCGCAAAGCTGGTGGATGATGTATACCAATACCCCGCCGTGATGATCAGGCCAACGGCGTAAGGCGTGCTCTCAGGGCGATGGCGAACAGTGGCAATAATCGTTAGGACAAGGGCGAATGTGGCGATGATTTCTGCTATCCCTTCCCCAAAACTATCCCTGGTTTTAACACTTGCCTGGATCAGCTCCAGCTCAAACATGCCATGGGCCAGCATCACCCCCATGATTGCGCCAATGATCTGCGCGAGGATATAGGCGAGCATCATCTTTAGGCTGAGTTGTTTTTGTAAGAAGAAGGAGAAACTGACCGCGGGATTAAAATGGGCCCCTGAAACAGGGCCAAAAATGAGAATCAAGACCACGAGCCCCGCCCCAGTGGCGACTGTATTGCCTAAGAGTGCAACTGCATCATCAGAGGAGAGAGCATCCCCCATAATGCCAGAGCCGATGACAATGGCAAGTAAGAGCGCCGTACCAAGGGCTTCGGCACTTAATTTTTGAAGGGGAGAATACATTAGGTGGTTTCTTTTGCGATGAAATGATCAATATGCTGGCGAATATCGACAAAAATTGTTTCGAAGACAGATAGCTTTTCTTTTTCACTTCCCGTTGCGGCAGCGGGATCCGGAAAGGACCAGTGATGCTTTTGCGGTGCAGCCCCCCCTTTTTTGGTCGGCCAGATGGGGCAAACTTCCCCCGCCGCATTATCACAGACGGTAATGACAAAATCCATCTTAGGGGCATCAGCTTCCGCGAACATATCCCAGCTTTTCGAACGGGGGCCTTCACCATCCCCTGTGGTGAGGGGGATATGATGCGCCTCTAATGTTTTTATCGACAGGGGGTTGGGGGTGCCCGTTGGCATCGACCCGGCTGAATAGGCGGTGAATTTATCTTGACCCGAATGGTTGAGATAGCATTCAGCTAAAATAGACCTGGCAGAATTGCCAGTACAGAGAAAAAGAACATTTTTCATTTTTGGGGACCTGCTAAAAAGGGCGCGCATATGTCAGGATTATTCTGACAGCATTCGGCCATCAGAAAGTGGATGAGGTTTTGCAACCCCTCATAATTTGCTTTATACAGAATAGTTCGTCCCTTTCGTTCTGATAAAATGAGCTCTGATTGGGAAAGCTCTTTTAAATGAAAAGATAGCGTGGAGGCAGCCACCTTTGTCATGGTGCTCATATCCCCAGCGGAAACCCCCTCCGGGCCGGCCTGAACCAGCCGCCTGAGAATTTGGAGTCTGGTTTCTTGGGATAAAGCGGCAAACCCTTTCGTTGCCTTTTTTATTTCCATATTTCTACAATAATAGAAATGTTTAAGTTGTCAATTTTGTTCTCAAACTTATTCATTATTCGTTTTTTGATACTGTCATAAGAAATTGTGTTTTTAAGACAAGATAGGCCCATAAATCGTCAATACTATTAGCAAGTGCTCCAAATCATGACTGATAATTAAGTTAAATCCTATTCTCTCTTTTCAAGATAGCTGGCATAGAACCTAAGAATAATTCTTATGGGCGAATGTCGACGGGGCTAAAAATGAGTTTAAAAAATAAGCGTGTCAAAACGCCAGTGATCGCCTTTTTGGGAATCGCTCAGTTAAGTCTTCTTGTACCTGCTTACGCACAGCGTGCAGATGAAAATGCGGTCTTAGCAGCGGATGATGCCTTTGGCGTCAGCGTGGGGGATGAGGCCATTGGCTTTTACGATAGATTTAATGTCAGAGGGTTTAGCCCTACAGATGCGGGTAATCTGCGTATTGAAGGCTTGGCCATCGACCTGCAGACGGGATTGGGGGACCGCCTTGTGGGCAGTACGACCATTAGGGTCGGTTTATCTGCCCAAGGATATTTATTGCCTGCACCCACGGGGATTGCCGATTTCTCCTTACGTCGCGTGGGGGATCGGCCGACACAAAGTTTTGTCTTTGAACGGTCTGGTTTTGGGGGATATGATGTTCAGGCTGATTTCCAAAAGCGACTTGCCGAGGGGGCTGTGGAGCTTACATTCGGTGCTGCGACCACTCAGCGTGAAGGTCAAGACGGAACGGTTGATATTGAAAGTGATTTTGGCGGGACGGTCCGGTTTCAGCCCAGTGCCAAAGTTGACATGACTGTTTTCGGGAATTTAGAAGCCGTTGAGCAAGATGAGCGATTTGTTCTTTATTTCCCCGCAGGACCCACGGAGCCGCCTAAGGTTGAGAGACGCAAATTTGTGGGTCAATCATGGACCTCTATTCAGTCAACGAATTATAATATTGGCTTTATTTCGAAATATCAGCCTGCTATTGCTGATTTCCAGCTAGGGGTGTTTCGCTCCGTTTCAGAAGGGGACCAGCAAACGGGCCCGTTCTTTACAAATATACAAGCCAATGGATTTGCTGAAAAGTCAGCCTTTTTGGGCCCCTCCACTGAGTCAGCATCCACCTCTTTAGAGGCAAGGGCGGCCCGAAAGTTTATCGAAGGCAATCGTCAGCATACCTTCACGGCAAATATCCGAGCGCGAGAGCGAGATCAGCGGTTCGGCGGGACGACAGGTATTGATCTGGGGACGGGGTTTATTGAAGTTCGTGATTTTGTTCCCAAGCCCGACGTCAGTTTTGGCCCTCAAACCACAGAAAATGTCGAACAAATCACCTATGGGGCGAGTTATAATTTAAAATGGATCAATGTGGGGGAGCTTAATCTGGGTATCCAACAAAGTGACTATACCCGGACCATTATTGATCCAGAGCGAGGAGAAATTGAGGGAACAGAAGAGCCCTTACTCTATAATGTTACAGGGTCGGTGGAGCTGCAGCCTTGGCTGACGGCCTATGGCGGCGTGGTGAAAGGCTTTGAAGAAGGACCCGTGGCGCCCTCAAATGCAGTGAACCGGAATTTAGCGCCCCCGGCGATTGAAACAGAGCAGGCAGATCTTGGCGTGCGGGTTGCTCTTGGTCCTCTAACGGGGGTGGCCGGTGTTTTCCAAATTGAACGTCCGTTTTTTGGGGTGGACGATGTTGATGTCTTCCGGCAACGGGGGGATGTGACCAACCGTGGGGTGGAACTTTCCTTGGCGGGGGCGGTGACGCGAGAAGTACAGATGGTTCTTGGAACCGTCTTGATTGATTCCAAACTTTCTGGCGATGCCGTGGCGAATGGAGAATTATCTGAGGACCCCATTGCGGCGATACGCCGGGTGACCACTGTCGATTTGGATTATCAGCCTGAAAAACTGCCCGGATGGTCCTTTGATTTAAGTGTGAATAGCCGAGGGGAGCAAAATGGAGACGAGCAAGGGCAATTCGTCATTGATCCGCGCACCATTGTCGATATTGGGTCACGCCGACAGTTTGTCTATGGGGATCGAACTCTTGTTATCCGCAGCCAGATTAATAATTTGTTTGATACTTATGGGTGGGAAGTTTGGGAAAGTGGCGCCTTTGTGTATGAAACCCCTCGCTCTTTCTCCATCTCTTTAAGAGCTGATTTGTAGAAACAAATTGTAATCGATGAGCCCCCTCATTTATAAGGTGGTTGTCGATTAACTTAAAGCGTTTCCAGGCAAAGCTTGACCTGGACCCCTACCCGGGGTGTGTGCGGTTCAACCTTCGGAAACACGTAAAACCAAGAACATGGAAGCGTCGTCCCAATTCCGAATTCCGATTAATGTGACGACGCTTGAGCCTATTTCCGCCGTTCAATCTGCATCCGCTTGATTTCGGCAATAGCGGCGGCGGGGTTTAGTCCCTTGGGGCAAACATTCACACAGTTCATAATCGTGTGGCAGCGATAAAGTTTAAAGGTATCATCAAGGGCCGCTAAGCGCTCATCGGTTTTGTCGTCCCGGCTGTCTTTAATCCAACGATGGGCTTGAAGAAGGGCGGCGGGGCCGAAATATTCTTCTTCGCCAGCCTTATCACCATTCCACCAATAGGACGGGCAGGAGGTTGAACAGCACGCACATAAAATACATTCGTAAAGCCCATCTAAAGCCTCCCGATCCTCATGGCTTTGAAGATGTTCTTTTTCGGGCAGATTATCACTCTGCAGATAGGGTTCAATCGCCGCATGTTGAGCATAAAATGTAGATAGATCCGTGACAAGATCTTTCACCACCTCCATATGGGGAAGGGGGTAAATCGAGATATCGCCATCCCCCAACTCGTCTAAGCCGGTGATGCAGGCAAGGCCATTTTTCCCATTAATGTTAAAGGAACATGATCCGCAGACCCCTTCTCTGCAGGAACGGCGAAAGGAAAGTGTGGGGTCAATGTCTGATTTAATTTTAATCAGAAGATCAAGCACCATGGAAACACCGGTGGTATCAACTTGGTAGCTATCAATCCGAGGGTTTTCCCCATCTTCAGGGTTATAGCGATACACCTTCACCGTGCGAAGCTGGCCATCCGTCTTGTCGGATGTGTAGCTCTTGCCTTCACCGGTTATTTTTGAATTGCGGGGGAGGGTGAGTTCGACCATGAAAAGGTTCTCTTTAAACTTTCTTTATAAAAACAAATGGCAGGGGTTAATAGACCCTTGCTTTGGGTTCGATATAACTAATTTCATTTGACAGGGTCCAGGTGTGAACGGGACGATAATCGATGGAGGTATCTCCATCCTCATACCAAGCAATAGAATGCTTCATCCAGTTTTCATCATCCCGATCGGGATAGTCCTCCCGGGCATGGGCCCCGCGACTTTCTTGGCGATTGGCAGCTGAGTCCATGGTCACCATGGCCTGTGAGATGAGATTGTCAAACTCTAGGGTTTCCACAAGGTCAGTGTTCCAAATCATACTCCGGTCGGTCACAGATACATCATGGATACCGCTTTGCACCTTACGGATTTCCACGGTGCCTTCTTCCAATACATCACCTGTACGGAACACTGCGCAATTATTTTGCATGACCCGCTGCATCCCTAACCGAAGCTCGGCCGTGGGGGTATCGCCTTTGGCATATCGGAAGCGGTCAAGTCGCGCCAAGGCATTATCGCCGGCCTTGTCAGAAGAAAAATCTGGTACAGGTTCATTGGCATCGAGAATTTCAGCACAGCGTAGGCCTGCGGCCCGGCCAAAGACCACAAGGTCGATAAGGGAATTTGACCCCAACCGGTTCGCCCCATGGACAGAGACACATCCCGCCTCCCCAATAGCCATGAGCCCGGGGACCACCTTATCATTTTGGCTGCCATCCTTGGTGAGCACCTCCCCATGATAATTGGTGGGGATACCGCCCATATTATAATGCACCGTGGGCAGAACAGGCACGGCTTCTTTAGTGACATCAACACCGCAGAAAATCCGCGCTGTTTCCGAAATGCCCGGTAACCGTTCGCCCAGTGTGTCTGCAGGGATGTGGTTTAGGTTCAAATGGATATGATCCCCTTCACTTCCTACGCCGCGACCCTCACGTATTTCGATGGTCATCGCCCGGCTGACCACATCCCGAGAGGCCAAGTCTTTGGCGGAGGGGGCATAGCGCTCCATAAAACGTTCGCCATCGGAATTGGTAAGATACCCCCCCTCACCCCGCGCGCCCTCTGTGATGAGGCAGCCCGCGCCGTAAATGCCCGTGGGGTGGAATTGTACAAATTCCATATCTTGTAAGGGCAGGCCTGCGCGTAAGACCATGGCATTGCCATCGCCCGTACAGGTGTGGGCAGAAGTACAAGAGAAATAAGCCCGGCCATAGCCGCCGGTGGCAAGGATCACCATCTTAGAGCGGAAGCGGTGGATCTGACCGGTCTCTAATTCCCACACCATCACTCCCCGGCACTCGTCATCTTCCATAATAAGATCGAGGGCAAAATATTCAATAAAGAACTCAGCCTGCTGACGAACCGCTTGACCGTAAAGGGTGTGAAGAATGGCGTGGCCAGTGCGGTCCGCAGCGGCGCAGGTGCGCTGGACCTGTCCTTCCCCATAATTCTTGGTCATGCCGCCAAAGGCGCGCTGGTAGATTTTGCCTTCTTCTGTGCGGGAAAAAGGAACGCCCCAATGCTCAAGCTCATAAACGGCGGCGGGGGCGTTTTTACATAGATATTCGATACTGTCTTGGTCGCCAAGCCAGTCTGACCCCTTCACGGTGTCATACATATGCCACCGCCAATCATCTTCCCCCATATTCCCTAAAGAGGCGGAAATCCCGCCCTGGGCGGCCACAGTGTGGGACCGTGTGGGGAAGACCTTTGAAATACAAGCGGTCTTCAAACCAGACTGCGCGGCCCCTAAGGTGGCGCGAAGGCCCGCCCCGCCGGCGCCCACAACAACAACGTCATAAACGTGATCAACAATTTCGTAAGAGGAAGAAGGCGTCGAACTCATTATCTCAAAGGTCCTTAAACAATTAGCGTGATCGCAATCACAGAAAAAATCCCGATGGCGGCGAGGATAAGCGCAAAAAGAATATTCAGCATCATGAGGGCTGAACGACCTGTCTTTTTGTGAATATAATCATCAATCACCTCAGCCATCCCCAAATGCATGTGATAAAAAACACTCATCATGAGAAGGATCATCAACCCGGCGGTCAAAGGCTCCCCAATCCATGCCATCACTTCCGTGTGCGTATCACGGGCATGGCGCATTAAGGAAATCACAAGCCAGATAACCAGCGGGACCTGGATCATCGCTGTGAAACGCTGCATGACAAAATGTTTTGTAGCGGCAGAAGACATGAAACCTACCCTCCCAACCCTAGGGCAACAGCCCATATTATAATTGTCAGCAAGGCGGACATGGCAAAAACCACCGTGGCGGCCTTTTTCCCTTGACCCTTTGAAAGGAGATGCCCTCCATCCCAAACCAAATGTAAGATGCCCTTCGACATGTGAAACATTTGTGCCCAAGTAAACCCTATAAGGATGATAAGCCCCAATGGGGAACCCAATATCCCATTGATGAAATTAAACGCTTCCTCTCCTAAAGCAGCAGCTGTCAGCCAAGCCACAAAAAGAAGTGACCCCGCATAAAGGGCAATGCCCGTGGCGCGCTGGGCAATGGAGGACGCCATGGTGATGGTCCATCCCCAAATTTGAAGGTGGGGAGATAAAGGACGATCATCATGATGATCGGGTACGAAAGTCGGTCGTTTAGAAATTATTTGATCAGCCATCATTTTCTCTAACTTAACGCCTCGGATGTGGACAAGACAGTGTGGCATGTCAACGCGCTGGACGATGACTTTTCTATAGATTTGCTGTCTTAAGATTACACCATAGACATAAGATTAACTTTACGGCACGTTAAGATTGTTTTTAGGGATGGAGCAACAGAATTTATGTGTAGTTTTAAGGGATTAATCTCATTCATAGTGGTGCTGAGTAGTTTTTTTCTCAATCCCGCGTATGCAGATGATAATCAGGTGCAAAACTCTGTCTCCTCCTATGAGTTAAAACAACTTATGGAAAAGGCTGGGCTGTCTCCCACAATTTTAACGGATAAAGCCACGGGGGCGCCTGTGGCCACAGGGCAAACAGAGGGGATGATTTTTGTGGTGCGGGCCCTTGATTGTTCTGGGCGGCCTATGCGTTGTGGTCAGTTGCTGATGTTTGCGAACTTTGATTTGGACCGCGCCGTGAGCCATGATGATTTTCGAATTGTGAATGACTTTAACGAAAGTAATGTCAATGGGCGGGCTTATGTTCTTCCCGATAAGTCTCAAATCGGGGTCGATTTCATTATCGATATGACCGGCGGGGTCACGGGAGAGCATATCGGCTCCCGATTAGGGCGCTGGCCTGGGGTTATTCGAGACTTCAAACAAGAGATGATATCCGCCCAGACAGGAAGCTAATTTCCCGTCCCTCAAACGGCAATATTGAGTTTCTCTAAATTGTCATTTTGTGCAGAAACGCCATTGAAGAAATCATAGGCTTGGGCTGCAAAATTCTGCAATGCCTCTTCCACGGTTAGGGCGGCTATATCTGAAGCATCACTTCCGTCCCCAGCGCGTTCTGCTGCCCGTGCCGCTGCCAGCTCAGCTTGGGCGGCTAAAAGCTGGGACTGGGCCGCTTGGGCCACCGCTCTGTCTTGAGGGGAGGGTTCTGCGGGGGCAAGGGCCGCTTCAATGACCACCTGCATTTTGGCAATGGTGGCTTCTGGGCTGTCGGCGGGGGAGGTATCAATGGGCACAGAGCCGCCAATGGCATAGCGCTTCCCGTCAGGGCCCACTTGGAATTCATAGGAAATGGCCCCAGCATAGGGGCCTGCAGCGGATTTATGGGCTTGCTCATGGGCGCGAACTTCACGGTCGCGCGCTTTTAGCTCTTGAACCTGTTGCTGCTCTTCAGCGGTAAGCTCTCCCACCGCTTCCACAGGGCGGGCTGTCTCCGCTGCTGGCCTGGCGGTGACGGGCCGAAAAGCCTGCAAGGGGGCGGCAAAGCCAGAAAGGGAGGTGATATTTTCCATCATGTCGATATTATGCAAGAAAAATCTAAGAAAACGGTTACGGTCAGGGGGGAAGCTGCGCTATTCCATTGATATTTTCTTTACGATAAGAGGGCGACTTTTCTTTATGGATATCAACAACACCCATATGATTGGTGAGGTTATTCAACTTGCCATCGCCCCTATCTTTCTTCTCGTGGGAACAGGGTCTTTTCTGAATGTCATGAGTGGCAGGTTGGGGCGGGTCGTCGACCGCGTTCGCACCTTAGAAGATATGTTAGAAGCCGGGGAGACGGGGGAGGAACGTCGTCGCCATGTGGAGGAGCTGCGGTTTTTATCCCGGCGAATGTCCTATGCAAATCGCGCCATTGTGTTTTGCTCAGCCTCCGCCCTTTTCATTTGTCTTGTGGTGGCCCTCCTTTTTTTAAGTGAGATTGTGGGGGGATCGCTTGAGATCGGGGTCGCTGCGCTTTTTATATTAAGTGTGCTCTGTCTTATCTTAGGTCTGATCCAGTTTTTGATAGAGATTTCCGTGGCGACAAAATCTTTGCGGGTCCGGAATGAACTTCTTCAGCACAGCGATTAAATGTGTTTGAAAAGGCGGGTGACCGCAGAAAACGTCACCCACGGAACATCCGCCCAGCGTTAAAGAGGGTTCAC
>JBCCMT010000037.1:0-11200 GCA_039026195.1 Pseudomonadota bacterium
ACCGGCCGCAAACATGATCCCCAACACATTTTGGGACGAAATGTCATTGGCAATTTGGGCCCCGCCACAAATCAACAATACGGTTTGCTCTGCACTCAGGACACCATTTTGGTCAAACCATATATCGGCTTGAAAATCTCGAATAGCATTCCTTGTTTCAGCCGTATGTTGATTATGGACTTCCCCGTTATAATAGCCAAGCGCCCGCAATGCCCGTTGTTTTTGTTTCATCTCAATGACATCGCCCAATGGGTTCATGGCATAGTCACGGGAAATACGTTTCAAACTTTCACGACTATATTGGCAGGCCATGCTTTGGAATTGGACACGCCGCGCAGCATATATCGCCGCTTGGGCGCCGACCCCGCTCCCAAAATCCATAGACTGACGATAAAATGACCGCGCCTCCTCCCATAGCTGAACCGAACTTGACGCATCCCCCCGATGAAGAAAATAGCGAGACCATTGAATGGCTTGTCGTATTTTGTTTGCGTCAGCACAATCTTCGTCTGTCGTGCCCAGCTGTTGGCAAGCCACCCCCTCTAAGGCTTGGGTGGGAATACCGAAGATATTTTCTTCAGCATCTAAATAGCCCGCATCAAATCCGCTTTCCCACTGAATTCTAATGGTTGTTTGCACCCCAATGATGAGCGCAATCACAATCGTGATGCGAACACTCCAATCAGAAAGCAACCTTACCCAACTGGGCCGCGCCAGTATCCAGTAAAACCCCCCTCGCCCTCGCCGTAAAATGAGCGCGTCCTTTACCCCTCTAGACGGCTTATCGTCAGCATAAATCGGCACAATTTCATCTTCATCATGGTCCATATCCTCATCATGACCGGATGAAGAATGAACCTCCTGGGTTTCAATAACAGCTTTACGGTTAATGGCTTTAGCTTCAGAGGGGGCAAAGCTTTGCTCGTCTTTCGACGATAACGTTGATTTTGATAAAGGAATGTCTTTGTTCAGATACCGAATATCTTCCTGACATTCTTCATCATGATCAGATGGCTTTCTGAAACGCCCCATAGACCCTCACGCGATAGATTTTTATCCCTACACTTATGGAAGAGATGAAAATGCTAACCCCAGCTATACCTATTTAACCCATTGTGATGCCACCAGCATTGGGTT
Organism: Pseudomonadota bacterium; assembly: GCA_039026195.1. Classification (GTDB taxonomy): domain Bacteria; phylum Pseudomonadota; class Alphaproteobacteria; order Caulobacterales; family Parvularculaceae; genus Parvularcula. The sequence continues at coordinate 1,138 of JBCCMT010000037.1, forward strand.
TAAATCATAATCAAAGCCATAGGTGCAGCAAAATACTACAGAATGGAAAAAGGCTTCAAAATTATGTATGAACCCACCCTAAATGACCATACCTTTGAAATATCTTATGGAAGAGATCAGACGCTGACAAGCTAAGATTTTAACTTATCTGAAAAGCTCAGCAGACCACCATGATAAGAGGTTGAGATGCAATAGTTTTTCTTTTGAAAAAAAATAATCTTATGGAATTTAGAGATTGTGCAAAAAAATTTTAACCGCATATGGATAAAATTTATTTCGGTGGTTTTTCAATATGTTGAATGGCTTTCTTAAAAACTGTTGGAAAAGTGTCATATTTTTCAGGCATGGTCTCAAAAAATGGTTTTGGACAGCTTGAAATCTCTGCATACATCACTTTAAGTTTTAAGTGAAAGTGGGTCAGTGTATGCTCTATCTCCCCTATCTCTTTCCACTGGGCCTTGAGGGGCGGTTTTGGTTCCTCCGACGGCACCGTTGCCCAAGCTGAACCTGGCAACCCTGCCATCCCCCCAAACAATCCTTTTGCAGGACGGCGCTCAGTCAACACAGCATTGTTTTTTCTCAGTATTCCCACATAAACTGTCCCGTAACGGATGGGGCGTTGTTTTTTGGGCGGCTTTACAGGCAGCTGGTCGGCTATCCCTTGTCCATGGGCGATGCAAGATTTTTGCACAGGGCATAAAAGGCATTGGGGCGCTTTTGGACGGCAGATGGTGGCCCCTAAATCCATCAGGCTTTGGGCGTAATCACCAGCCCGCTTTTTCGGGGTTAAGCCCTCAGCGGCGGCATAGATCTCAGGCTTAATCTCGCGGATAGGTTTGTCAAAGCCAAACTGCCGAATCATGACGCGGTCAATATTTCCATCAACCACCGTGGCGGGCACATCAAAGGCGATGGCGGCAATCGCCGCCGCTGTGTAAGGACCAATCCCGGGTAAGGTGAGCAACGCCTCTTCTGTTTGGGGGAAGTCCGCGCCGAATTCATCCACCACCGCTTGGGCGCAGGCATGTAGGTTGCGCGCCCGGGCGTAATAGCCAAGCCCCGCCCACTCCCCCAACACATCCTCTAGCGGGGCGGCGGCCAACTTATCCACGGTGGGCCAGCGGGCAAGAAAGGCCTCAAACCGGGGGATGACCGTGGCCACGGTGGTTTGTTGTAGCATCACCTCAGACAACCAAACATGATAGGGGGTTGGCACCACGCCCCGCTGCCGGTCCTGTGGGGAGGTTCGCCAGGGCAAAGCGCGCGCATGGCGGTCATACCATGACAGCATGTGCTTTGAAAAAGAGGGCTTGGAAAAAGAAGCCTTGTGATTTTCTGTCTTCGCTTTCATGCTTTGCCTGTACATTGTTGGATAAAATTGTGACAGAGCAACCTATCAACACCCGCCCCGCAAGACGTCATTTCAAACCCTTAGGGGATGCGGCGTTGACGGTCTTATCGGATATGTCCGTTAAATGCGGGGCCATGGACCCAAGCTTAAGGGTGAAATGGAAAGACATCGTAGAGCCGCAGCTGGCGGAAATCTCCTTGCCCATTCGCCTGAAACGGCGCGGGAAAGCCATGAGCTTAGAGGTGATTGCCCTTTATAGCGGGGTGGCCACAAAACTTTACTACCAGCAAAAAGCCATCCTCTCTCGCGTGGCCCAGGTGCTTGGGCATTCCCGCGTGAGGGAAATCACCTTCAAGCATTATTACTCAAAAACGGCGATCGGTCGCGGGAGAACCGGGGGGAAGGTGTGGAAATCACAAAAGCACACCAAACAAACCGCCCAGCCCCTCCCTTTGGCCGAGGCAAAGGCCCGCTCTGCGAGAGAAGCCTTGGAACGGTTGCGCAGCAGCGTCCATCACCCCCTTTCGTAGAAGCGGGGGCTTCTTCCCTTGCATTCATCAGCCGCATCGGGGAATATCCACAAACTTCTTTTTTCTAAGGGTCTATCTTATGCGTTTTTCCTATCTTGGTGGTGTTGCTCTTCTTTTAGTGGCGTGTGGCGGAAATGCAGAAAGCCCTGCCGGCGACGGAGAAGCGTCTTCTGCATCGACAGAGGTAACCGAAACAGAGGTCGCTGAGACAGAAGCGACGGAAACAGCCGAGACAACAACAAATGCCGAAGCCGTTGCCTCCGCTGAACTAGAGGAGGGCCCGCGCGTCGTTCCCGCCCCCGCAGGCAGTAAAGCGGGCGACCCACTTATTCTTGGTGACCCCGATGCCCCGCTTCATTTGATTGAATATGCCTCCCTCACCTGCCCGGCTTGCGCGCAATTCCACAAAGCAGTCATGCCCGTTATTCAAGAGCAATATATCGACACTGGCAAAGTGAAATTTGAATTTCGGGAGTTTCCCACCCAACCCCAAAATCTAGCCTATGCCGGATTTTACCTCGCCCGATGCGCGGCCACTACCAAAGGGGTGTCGGCACATTCCAAAATGCTCAGCACGCTGTTCTCCCGCCAGTCTGAATGGGTCTATGGCTCAAACCCTGGTCCCGTTTTGCAAAATATCGCCGCCCAGGTGGGCATCGATAAGGACGGCTTACAGGATTGTTTTTTCCGGGAAGATATTAAACAGGCAGTCAGCGATAATATTGAGCTTGGGGTTTCTAAACATGAGGTGACCGGCACGCCCACCCTTATCCTCAACGATGAAAAACTGGTTTGGCGGGGGACCGTTGAAAGTATCACAAATGCCCTTGATGCGGCCTTGGCGGACGCGGGGTAATCTTCTTCCTTGGCAAGCCCGTCAGAATCGCCTCATTCGACCAATCTTAAGCTTCCGTTAACTTCTTTTGCGAAAAGGTTAACACTCAAGATTAAGGGTTGATCCATGGAATTTCAAAAATTACGGCTGACAGGGTTTAAATCATTTGTTGAGCCGACGGATTTTGAAATTCGCCCTGGCCTGACCGGCATTGTCGGCCCCAATGGCTGCGGTAAATCCAATCTGTTAGAGGCCATGCGGTGGGTCATGGGCGCCACCTCCGCCAAGGCTTTGCGGGCGGGGGGGATGGAAGATGTGATCTTCTCCGGCAGCGGCACGCAAGACCGCGCTGGCCGCCCGGCCCGCTCTTGGGCGGAAGTTACCCTTCAGATGGGGAATGAAGATCGCACCGCGCCAGCGGAATATAATGACCATCCCATGTTAGAGGTCACGCGGCGAATCACCAAAAAGAATGAGGGCACCAGCTCCTCCTATAAAATTAATGGCAAAGATGTGCGCGCGAAGGACGTACAGCTCCTCTTTGCGGATGCGGCTACGGGCGCGAACTCCCCTGCCCTTGTGCGTCAGGGCCAGGTTTCTGATTTGATCAATGCCAAGCCTGAAAACCGCCGCAAATTCCTGGAGGAAGCCGCCGGCGTGACCGGGCTTTACGCTCGCCGTCATGAAGCGGAATTACGTCTTAAGGCTGCCTCCACCAATTTAGAACGGCTTGAGGATGTGACCGGTGAATTAGAGGTCCAGCGGGGGGTGCTTGCCCGCCAAGCCCGCCAGGCGACGCGTTATCGTAACATTGCCGGTCATTTGAAACGCGCCGAAGCTTTATTGGCCTATTCCCGCTGGCAAGAGGCAAAGGAGGCGGTAGAGGCTGCTGATCAAAGCTTTAAAGAGGCAAATGAGGATTTAGAAACCGCTGTCCGTGCCGCAGCCTCCGCAAATGCGGAGCGGGAACGTCAGCATGACCAAGTTGATCCCCTACGGATGAAAGAGGCGGATGCGGCTGCCGCCCTTCACCGCCTCACTGTGGAGCAAGAAAATTTTGAGCGGGAGCTGGATCGCGCCAAAGGAGATATTGAGCGCCTCGCTCAAGAAAAAGAACTGCTTGAGCGTGAATTGGCCCGCGAAAAAGATTTGGGCAGTGACGCGGCCCAAGCGCTTGAAACGCTGCTGATGGAAGAAAAAGACGTCTTGGCACGGCAGGAAAGTGAAAAAGAACGCCTAACCGCCGCCGAGGCAGATGTGCAAAAGGCCAGCCACCTTTTAGAAGAAGCTGAAAGCGCCGCCGAAAAGCTGCAAAAACAAGTGGCCGAGGCCGAGGCGGAGCATCGGGCCTTAACGGCAAATGAGACCCGCGCGCGCCAAGCCCTGGACCGGTTAACGTCCGAACACACCCAAGCCATAGGGCAAAAAACAGCCTTCGACCAAGAGGGAAGTCAGCAGCAGGACATTCAAGACCGGCAAGATCGCCTCGCCACCTTGCAACATGCCCTTGAAGCGGCACAGCAGGCCGTCGAGACCACAGCCGCCGCAAAGCAAGAGGCGATGCAAAAGGTAGAGGCCGCTCACCCCCCGCGGGATGAAGCCATGGCAAAGGTGAATGCCATCCAAGCGGAGATAGATACACTAACCCGTATTTTGCGGGAGAGTGAAGTGCCGGGCCGCGCCATATTAGAGGATATGACCGTGGCGGAGGGGTATGAAGCGGCCCTGGCCGCCGCCCTTGAAGATGGTCTTAGCGCCTCTGAAGATGGGGAAGCAGACCAATATTGGTCTCCCCTTGGCAGTGCACGGATGAAAGGCAGCCTCGCTTTGCCGGAAGGGGCACAGCCCCTCTCTCAATATGTGACCGCGCCGGAGGTTTTGACCCGCCGCCTCCAGATGATTGGGGTCGTCACTGCAGATCAGGGCCAGCCCCTTTCTCAGCAATTAAGCCCTGGCCAACGGCTTGTTACCCCTGAAGGGGATCTTTGGCGGTGGGATGGTTTTGTCGCCAAGGCAGGCGCGAAGACCGCTGCTGCCCAACGGCTGGCCCAAAAGCGGGAGCTTGCCGCCCGGACAGAAGAATTAGAACACGCCTTTGAAAACCGAGATGCTGCAGAGCGCCTACTGGGGGAAGCCAAAGTCGCCGTCGCTCGCCTGAGTGAGCAGGAACAAAGCGCCCGCACCACCGCCGACAATGCCCGGAAAGCGGCAGAAACGGTTGAACGGGAACTCAATCATCTGAAGGCGGAAGAACAAAAACGGGATAGCCGCGGGGAAGCCCTCACCCAGCGGGTTATCGATCTCACCGGTCGGCTGGAAACAGCGCAGCAAGAGATGGCCGATGCCCACCAAAAGCTTCAGCAGCTTGGCAGCGTAGATAATCTGCAAGCGGCTCTTCACGATGCCCGCCACTTAAGAGATGAGGCCCGTACCGCCAACGGACGGGCGCGCGGCATTCGCGCAGAATTGCGGCGGGACGCGGAGGGGCGTGAGGCACGACTTCGCCAGATCAAGCAAGACCGTGAAGGGTGGGCCCGCCGCCAAGGGGCCGCCACAGAACGGGTGGAAACCATCTTAAAAGCGCGTGAAGAGACGCACACGGCGTTAGAGGCAGCAGAGAAGATCCCCAGCCAATTAGAAGAACGGCGGGAAAGCCTTTATGAGGCGGTCGAGGCGGCGGAGGGTCGCCGCCGGGTGGCCGCTGATGCCCTTGCAGAGGTTCAGACGGCTTTAAATGAGGCAGAACGCCTTGCGAAAACCGCAGATGAAGCTGCCTCCCTTGCCAGGGAAGTGAAAGCCCGGACAGAAGCCATGGGGGAAGCGGCAAAGGAAAGACTGGACGATGTGAAGGCCCGCGCCCAAGAGGTGAATGAGGGGCCGGCCGAGGACCTCCTCACCTTATCGGAACATGATATTGAAAAAGACCTTCCGGACCAAGACATATTAGAAGAAAAAATTGAAAAACTGAAACGTGAGCGGGAGGCCCTGGGCGGTGTTAATCTTTGTGCTGATCAGGAGATGCAAGAGATTGATACGCGCCTTGAGGAGATCAATAAGGAAAAAGAAGATTGCGAGGCGGCCATTGCTAAATTACGGGGCGCGATCAGCGGACTGAACCGCGATGGTCGCCAACGCCTTTTAGAGGCCTTTGATAAGGTCAATGAGAATTTCCAAGACCTCTTCAAGCAACTTTTCGGCGGGGGTGAAGCACGGCTTGAATTGGTGGACTCCGATGACCCCCTTGAAGCTGGGCTTGAAATTTTTGCCTCACCCCCAGGGAAAAAGCTCACCTCCATGTCTCTTATGTCTGGCGGCGAACAAGCCCTGACCGCCACCGCCCTTATCTTTGCGGTCTTCCGCTCCAACCCTGCCCCAGTTTGTGTGCTGGATGAGGTGGATGCCCCGCTTGACGATGCCAATACAGATCGTTTTTGCGCCATGCTGAGCAAAATGGCAGAAGAGACCCATACCCGCTTTATCGCCATCACCCACCATCCCCTGACCATGTCGCGGATGGATCGGCTTTACGGGGTCACCATGATCGAACGGGGGGTCAGCCAGTTGGTCAGTGTAGACCTCAAAGATGCTGAGCAGATGGCCGCTTAGACAAAGCTGTTTTTGCTGCTATAGGCCCAAAATGACTATTTTTTCTGAAAAAGAAATAACCCGCCTCAAAGAGGCGGCAAGCCTTCTTTTAGAGGCAGAAAAGACCCTTCCCGTTTTAAAAACCCTAGCTTGGGACCGCAGCCATGCGGACAGTTTTTTCGCGTCCGGCGAAACCATTCCCCCCACCCCCACCTATTCTAAAATTGATACCCAAGTCTGTGACGAACAAGTCAGCGCCGCCCGAGCACTTATCGACGGATCGAGCCCTGTTCACAATTGGCTCACCCGTTTTGCCGACGTCACAGAGCGAACCGCTGAGATGCTGGGTGCGGTGGGGACGGCGGATTTTTATCGCCATTCAAAGGAGCTTTATGGCTCTCCCTCCACCCCCATTGCCGATGGAAAGCGGACAGCCCTTGATCTTGCGCTCCATCTTGATGAAATTTTGTCAGAATTTGATGGCGCCGCCGTCCAACTCGACCCTAGTGAAAAACTGACCGCAGACGATCTGAAGGTCGCCCTTGAGCAAGAATTGCCGAAATATTTTGGAGAGCATGTCCCCGATGTGGAGGTGACAGACAAGGTTTCAGCGAAAGCCGCGGCGGGGAGCGACTATATCAAACTGCGCAGTGACGCCATGTTTTCGGACTTAGATGTGGGACAGCTCCTTCAGCATGAGGCGCTTATCCATATCGCCACAGGCTTTAATGGCCGCGCTCAGCCGCATTTTCCTATTTTGGGGGAAAGTCATGCTGGGAATGCCCGAACCCAAGAGGGGCTAGCGGTCTTTTCTGAATTTATTTCCGGTCACCTTGACCCCAACCGGCTAAAGCGCCTGGCGGACCGGGCCATTGCCATCGATATGTCCGCCCAAGGGGCAGATTTCATCGAGCTTTATCGCTTTTTCAAAGAGAAGGATGCGCATCACAACCCTATCGAAGCCTTTGAAAGCGCGCGGCGGGTGGTCAGAGGCGGACTGGTGAACGGAGGCGGCCCCTTCACCAAGGATTCCGTTTACCTTAGCGGCCTTGTGGATGTGCATCATTATCTCCGCACCGCCATACGCGCAGGGGACACAAAACTTATTCGGCTTTTATTTGTGGGGAAAGTGGATTTGAAAGACCTAGAAGCGATGGAGCTTCTTTTGTCCCAAAATCTAATAACGATGCCCCAGTTGATGCCCCCTTGGGCCACAGACTTGCGATATACATTGTCCTATTTGGCCTATTCCACCTTTTTGAACGGGATCAATGCCGAGAAGATCGCGCCTCAACATAAGGCATGGCTTAGCCAGTAGGCTATTGTTTTTTCAACATCTTTCATATTGTTTTTGCAGATGCGAATTTGCATGATCGACAATGCTTGACGGCTTTGTCGGGCAACGTTAGAGCCTCGTGAAATTTAATCACGGGTGTGAGGATCCTTCTCATATATTCCCTGCCATGACGGACCAAAAATCTCCTCGTCCTCCCTCTTTAGATGAGTTGGACCAAAAGATTGAACGCGGTCGCGAAGCAGCGGGATTAAAACCGGTGGCAAGACCCGAAACAGCGGGCGCCCTGGGAAAAGGATTTCACGTCGCAATTGAATTTGTCGTGGCAACCCTGATGGGCACCTTTTTAGGCTACCTCATCGGCAGCGCCCTTGGACAAGAGGTAATCGGGCTTATGCTCGGCATGATAATCGGGTTTGCCGCGGGGTTACGTCGGCTTCACACCCTGATGCAGGCTGAGGCGCAGGCCCTAGACGAACGAGAAAGGGCCAAGCATGGCCGGGATGATGACAGAGATGCTTAATCAGCTGATGCAGTCTACCTTTATGGATATCGCAAAAGTGGCCGGTCCCCTTGAGCAGTTTGAGATTACGCGTCTTATCCCTGTGCCCGCAAACCCTGGGGCTATAGACTTAAGTGTCACCAACTCCACCCTTTGGATGTTTATCGGCCTGGGCGTCGCTGTTTTATTCTTAACCGCCGCCACCCGCCGTTTAAGCCTTATCCCAGGGGGGATGCAGTCCATGGCGGAAATGACCTATGAGTTTATCGCGAAAATGGTGCGCGATGCCATGGGGGATGAGGTTCGGCCCTTTTTTCCCTTTGTCTTTACGCTGTTCATGTTTGTCTTTTTGTCAAATTTCTTAGGTCTTTTGCCCACTATCCCTGGCACGCCAAAGGGTCTCGCTGTGTTTACCCCCACTAGTCACATTATTGTGACCTTCGCCCTTGCGGCCCTGACGGTGGGATTGGTCGTTGTAGTGGGCTTTGTTAAAAATGGGTTTGGGTTCTTACGGCTTTTTGCCCCCGCTGGCGTCCCCCTCTGGTTGATGCCGCTGATTGTGCCGATTGAGATTGTTTCTTTCCTCTCCCGCCCTGTTAGTCTTGCCATTCGTTTATTTGCAAATATGTTGGCGGGCCATATCGTCTTGAAAGTTTTTGCTGGCTTTGTGGTCAGTATGTTGAGTGTGGGCGGCTTTATTGGCGTCCTGTCCCTCCTCCCGATGCTGGGCATGGTGGGGGTCTTTCTACTTGAGTTTTTGGTGGCGTTTCTGCAGGCCTTTGTCTTTGCAGTGCTCGCTTGTATCTATCTTCAGGATGCGTTGCATCCTGCCCACTAGTCATTTCTTTCACCGGTAAGGGCAATCTGTTCTTACCCCTAAACGCTTGTTCAAACGGAGATAAATCATGGACGCAGAAGCAGCAAAATATATCGGCGCCGGATTGGCTGTCCTTCCCCTTTTCGGTGTGGGTCTTGGCCTTGGCATTTTGTTCGGAAACTTTATGCAAGGGGCTTTCCGCAACCCATCCGCCACCAGCGCGCTAACCCCAAACTTCTACATCGCCTTTGCGTTGACCGAAGCGACAGGTCTTTTCGCTCTCGTGATCGCGTTCTTGATCCTCTTTAGTTAAGAACAGTCACAGTTTCTCAGCATGGGCCTTCATAGGAGGGTAACCTCCCTATAAAGGCCCATGTGATGGCCCCCCGGCCTTATATTTTTTGCGGACCTTTTCACGATGAAATTCTCACATTGTTTTTATACGATTGTTGCTTTTGCAGGAAGCGCCCTAGGCCTTGCCCAGGCGGCAGAAGAAAGCACAGGGTTACCGCAATTAAACACAGAAACATTCGCAAGCCAGGTTTTCTGGATGTTGATTGTTTTTGCCCTTCTTTATTTTCTATGTGCGAAGGTTTTCCTGCCTCGCCTCGGCAATATCATTGAAGAGCGGCGCAACCGTATCGCCGATGATTATGACCAAGCCGCAGATTTTAAGCGGCAAGCTGAAGCTGCGGAAGAGGCTTATAACCACGCCCTTGCCGACGCTAAAGCCAATGCCGCTCAAATCGCAGCGGAAACAAAAGCAAGTTTAGATGCAGAAACCCGAGAGATGGAAGCTGAAACAGATACCCAATTAGAGGCTGACTTGACCGCCGCTGAAGATCGCATTGCCCAAAGTGCGGCGCGCGCTTCAACGGCTATTCGGGAAGCCGCCACGGAAACAACAAAGGCTGTGGTTTCTGCGATGATTGATGAGACGCCCTCGACGGAAACGGTTGAGGCTGCGTTAAATAATGTTGGGGGACAGGGATAAATTCATGGCTTTAGACGACCCCATAAATATCGCCCAAAGTGAAGCTTACACTAGTGCTGATGCTAACGCCTATGGTGAAAGCTATCAGCAAAAGTCAATCATGCAAGACACCAATACATGGGTATTGCTGGCCTTTCTCATCGTTGTGGGCATTC
>JBCCMT010000038.1:0-11154 GCA_039026195.1 Pseudomonadota bacterium
AGCGACTAAAGGGCGGGATATCACCAAATCCGGGCCTAAGTCTCCCTGAACAAGGGCAAGGGAGATATCCTCCGTATGCCATAAAAAGGCACCTAACCCTTCCCCTAAATGAAAAATGGCCCCGCCCGCAAGAAACAGCCCTATCAGCACCCCCAGATAGGAGGCAAAAACCGCCACATCGGTGGACACCGCCACATTCCCTTTTTTGCGCGCCTTTTTAAGTTTCTCAGGCGTTGCTTCAAATGATTTTTCCTGACCTTCATCTTGTTCGCTCACGGCAGGACCTCCCCAAACCCCGCCTGCACGGCATCAAGCCAGAGAAGTAATATACCGCCGCTGGTGGCAATCAGTAGAAAAATACCGGACAGCGTGATGGCAGGGAGACCAACAAAGGTCACCATAAGCTGGGGCATGGCCCGGTTCAGCACCCCCAAAAGGGTGTTATAGGCAAGGTTGAGAACCAAGAAAGGAAATGCCAGCGAAATGGCCAGTGCAAACCCCTCCCCACACGCCCTTAAAACCTGTTGAGCGACATCCTGGGTAGTATTGTCTATAAACACATCCCCCATGGGAAAAAGCCGATAGCTTTCCACAAGCAGCGCAAAACTCACCACATCAAGGTCTAAGGTGAGGAAAAGGGTCGCCCCGGCAATGGTCAGTAAGGTAGAGATGGTGGTGTTGGTATCTTCAGATATCCCCGCCCCAAAAATCTGAGAGAGAGAAAGACTTTGTGCTAAGATCGCCCCCACGAGGCTTAATACAAAAACAAAGACACGGATGGAAAAGCCAAGATAAAAACCAACAAAAGCTTCGCCAAATAAAAGCGGAATAAGCGCCACCTCCCCATCCCCCTCCTTCCCAAGAACAGTGGGCAATAAAAGGATAGTAAGTGCCAGGACGATGGTGATTTTAACCCGGGTTGGGATAATTCGCATCCCAATCCCTGGCAACATAAAAATAAGCAACGATAGTCGCATGACCAGGCCCATGGCGGGATAAACCAAGGCTGGTGCCATAGAGGTAAGTTGGTATACGCTTAGGATGAATTCATTCATGCTGTTCCCATGACCATGGGGGTCGCATTGGAGGAGATTTCGTCAAAAGAAAGGACAGGATTGGTCACACCATGGGCACTTAAAGCGGACCGAACAAATCGCCGACGGCTTGCCAAGGTGGCAATCACAGGATAGGCGCCGCCCGCTGCAGCTTGGTCTAAGGTGGTTTTTACTTTTTTCACCAAGTCAGACAAAAGCGGGGCGGGTAAGATGGGCGCTAGGCTTTTATCTTCCCCCTGCCCATGGGCGTCAAACTCCTTTTCCCACTCATCTTTAAGCTGAATAACAGGGAGGGTTCCCTCATTATTGGCAAGGCGGCTCACAAATTGGAAGGCCAATCGTCGCCGAACATGTTCCACAATGGCCTCAACTTTTTGTTCCGCCGCCCGCGCCTCTGAGATGGCCTCAAAAATAAGGGGAAGGTTTCGGATGGAAATCCGCTCCGACAAGAGGTCTCGTAAAACCTGTTGCAATAAATCGTAAGGCACCTTTTCAGGGATAAGGTCATCCACCAAACGCCTATTCATCTCTGCCCGTTCTTTATCCGTGGGTTTGGTAAAGGCGTCCAACACCTCCCGCATGGCACGGCGGGTCATTAGGCGAGAAAAATGGCTCTGCACCGTTTCAAGAAGATGGGTGGATAACACCTCCACCGGGTCCACCACTGTCACCCCATCGAGAATAAGCTTTTCTTTGCCTGTTTTATCCACCCAGCGTGCTGCGGCCCCATAGACCGGTTCACGTACCTTTTCCCCTGTTAGATCCGGGTAGGCATCATTCTCCACCAAGGCTAAAAAGCGCCCCGCTTGCAATAGGTTTGATGCCGTTACCACCCCGTGGATTTTAATTTCATAGGTGCCCACCGCGAGCCCTGCGCGGTCAGTCACCCGGACCGGCGGCATGATGAAACCATATTCTTGAATGACATAACGGCGGATTTTTTCGACCCTTGTATCAAAACTCCCATCCCCTTCGATCAAACTTCTGACAAGGTCGGGGTTCAGCTCCACATGAATATCATCAATATCCAAAAGATCGCCAAAATTTGGCTCCGTTTGGGTGGGGAGGATATCTTGCACCTCCTCTTCCACCACATCCTCAGGGGTCAAATGATAGGCCCGCCACGCCAGCCCCCCCAAGACCGCCGCCCCAGCGAAAAAGGGAAGGATCGGCAGGCCGGGGAAAAGACCAAAGACCATCATCACTGCAGCAACCGTCCCCAATGCTTCTGGTCGGGCCCCGAGCTCCCGAATAAGGGCGAGATCCACCGCCCCCTCTCCTCTCCCCTTTGATAACAGAAGGGCCGCCGCCACAGAGATAATCACAGCGGGAATTTGGCTGACCAACCCGTCTCCCACGGTGAGGATAGAATAATTTTCAATCGCTTCGCCTAAGGAGATATTGTGAACAATCAAACCAATCCCAATACCGGCCACCAAGTTAAGGAGGGTGATCAAAAGACCTGCGATGGCATCGCCTTTTACGAATTTTGATACCCCATCGAGGGAGCCAAGGAACGCTGTCTCTTCCTGCTCCCGCGAGCGCAGGCGCTTGGCTTCCTCATGGCTGATGGAGCCCGCGGCAACGTCCGCATCAATGGCCAATTGCTTGCCAGGCATGGCATCAAGGGCAAAACGGGCCCCCACCTCTGCCATCCGGCCCGCCCCTTTGGTGATGACCAGAAAATTAACGATGATCAAGACACAGAAAACAATCAGACCAAGACCTAAATTCCCGCCCATGATAAACATGGCAAACCCCTCAATCACCCCCCCAGCGGCATCTGGACCTGTATGCCCCTCACCAATAATCAGTTTTGTCGATGAGATGTTAAGGGATAATCTCAATAACAAAGAAACAAGCAGCATTGCGGGGAAAGAGGAGAAATCAAGGGGCCGTTCAACAAATAATGTAACTGTAAAGATTAAAATGGCCAGGGCAAAAGAAAGCGTGAGCCCCAGGTCCAACACAATGGGCGGTACGGGGAGGACCATCATGATGAGGATCGCCATCAACCCCATGGCCAATGCAATGGTGGGGGAGAATTTTAGAGATTTTAATACGCCCTCCATAAATGATGCCCTTTTCGTAATCCCTTTTTAACTTGAAACCAATGGAATGACCTGACTATCGAATAAGTGCACCACAAGCCGCGTGATGCCGCTGGCGGAAAGCCAAAATACCAACATCATCACAGCAATTTTCGGCACAAAGGTGAGGGTCATTTCCTGAATAGAGGTGAGCGCTTGTAAAAGCCCAATGGCAAGGCCGGTAAAAAGAGCGGCCGCCAATAAGGGAAGCGCCATCATCGCCGCCACCCACAACGCCTCTCGGATGAGCCCTAATACATCCGCTTCACTCATGATCTTGCTCCCTTATAGTTAAGTTTAGAGGGGCATACGTAGTAATTCTTGATAGGCACCCACCACCCGGTCTCTTACGGTTACCGCTGTCTGCAAGGCCATTTCGGCTTGGGAAATGGCCTCCACAACCGATTGCCCATCAATGGTGCCCGCTGCATAGTCGGCGATATTTGTGTCCGCCTTTTCAAAAAGGGCTGAAAAATTAGCTGCCATCTCCCCTAAGGGGTGCGCCACAGCCTCCTCTTTTAAGGGTTGATTTAGCGTCGCATAAGCTTGGTTTGCATTTATCGCTTGGACTGACATTCTTTTTCCTATCGTTTTAAAATACCTAACAGACCATCATAAAGACGACGGGCCTGAGAAAAGACTTGAAGGTTAGCATCAAAACTCCGGCCAGCTTCCCGCGCATCCGCAAGCTCAACCATCATATTGACATTTGATAAGGTAACTGTCCCATTTCCATCCGCCAGCGGATGGGCAGGATCAAATAACTGTTTGCCTTGGGTTTTATCTAAACTGATGCGCCCAAGCTCAACCCCTTCCGCGATGGATTTGAAGCTCACAAGTTTTCGTTGATATCCTGGGGTATCGATATTCGAAAGATTCTCTGTGGAAATCCGTAAGCGCATGGATTGGGTTTCCATCCCGGAAGAGGCCGCGCTGATAGCGCCAACAATAGGGTCGGTCATGGTCATTATCTTACCTCGGGGCGGCGCCGGCTAAGCGGACCAATTCTAATGTTTTGCTCCAAATGGTCACAGCGGTGCCATGGCGGCCCGCATTCGTGGCCATCTGGCTCATCTCACGGGAGACGGAGATGGGTTGATCCGTTGAGTGCGTGTTTAAGGCTTCGCCGCCTTTGAGGGCATCAAGGGCCCGGGCAAAACTCTCGACCCGATGGGCGGTGGCCCCTGGCATATCTACCCGGGAAATATTGTCACCAATCACCCCATGGGTATGGGCAGCATGGCGCGCCATGGCGGAGGAGAGTTTGAGTATAGAAAGATTGCCGATCACCGCGGATCTCCTTTGGTTAAGAGATCTCTAAAATACACAATCTATGGTTGATTAATCGTTAACAGCGGGATCGCTTTTGTTCACCTGCAATAATAATGCAGCCTCTTTGGCGAGCAGAGGGTGCAATAACTTTAACACCTTATAATAATTACTTTTTTCTGCCTCTTGATAGGTTTCATGCAGGGTTTCTGCAAAATCAAACCCCTCAAACCCCCTTAAAGCCTCTTCTAAAAGATGGCGTAATATCTTCCCCCCCGACACTTCACTTTCATCTCCAACAACTATGGATTGTGCAGCATAATAGGCTCTGGTAAGGGGTGTTTTGACACGATCTGGGTGCAGCGCTTCAGAGAGCCGGAGGACACCTGCTTTGTCATCTAAGATCCGAAGTTGGGATCGGCGCTGTCCATTTTGCAAGACAATCCCCCCCACTAAAAATTTTTCATATGGCTTTAAATTGAGGAGGAGCCCAGCCATGATTTATGCGGCCTCTGCCTCTTCTGAGGTTAACCCTTTAATGATATTCTTATTGATTTCCACCAGGATGGATTGGGACGCTTTGCCATCTATCACCGCGCGGGTGTGAGATTCCACAAAAGCAGCAAGACTGATTAATCCAGCGGCAATTTCATCAGGGCATGTGTTTTGCGGATTGGCGAGATCAATAGCAAGGGTTATCCAGAGACGCTTATTCTCACCAAGGGCTGTGGCCAAGGCTGTGGCCCCGCCTGGTTGTTTAATATCAGCCGCTTCTAATCTGGCGGTGATCCGGGTAAAAACTTCCCGCTCGAGCGCACGACCTGAAAGGGTTTCCCGTTGCATTTCGGCATAGCCATTTGAGTTCATCAGCTTTATCCCATATTTGTCGGTTTAACAGTGGGGATATGGAAAAATCCCATATCCCCTAAGCAAAGAGCTTTTTATTATCTAAAAAGCGCTAAGATGGCTTGTGGCGACTGATTTGCGATGGTCAGGGCCTGGATGTTCAACTGCTGTTGCACCTGCAGCGACTGCAAGCGGGCAGAAGCTTCTTCCAAATTCGCATCGGTCAGGGCACTGATCCCTGCTTCAAGCGAGCTTGTTAGCGACTCGATAAAGTCATTCTGGATATCAATCCGGTTTTGGGCAGACCCGAAAGCAGCAGAAGCATTAATCGCAACTTGAAGCAGACCTTCAATATTGTCCAATGCATCTGTTGCACCTTGCTCTGTAGAGACGTTGATACCGTCAAGATTTCCAAGACCCCCGCCAATGGTAGAGCCTTGGTTATCTGCATACGCAATATTAACATTGCTACCAGTATTATTGGTTACCACGAAAGTGACGGCGGCCGCGGTTGGGTCACTTTGTGTGGTAATCGCCACATCAATATCTTGGCTCGCAGCAGCAACACCTGTGGTGACAATAGTTGACAGATTGCGCACCACATCGTTTGCATTATCCCCCGTACGGGCAACATAGTCATAGTTGACGCCGCCAATGGTGACACGGAAGCCATCACCAGCTGTGACAACAGCATTGGTCGCAAAAGTGACCGTCACAGCATCTCCATCTGCCACAGACCCTGCACCAGCTGCAGCTACATTGGCCACATCACCAGACCCAGCTGTGAAATCCTGCGCGCCGGTCTCTAAGCTGAAACGGTTCACGGTAATTTCCGCATCCGTCACAGTGCCGGAAGTATCTCGATCAAGGGAGGAGAGGATTTTAATATTCCCGCCGCCTTTAAGAAGGTTTAGACCATTAAACTGCGCTGCATTCACGATGGAATCGATCTGCTCTTTCAATGCGGTTACGTCTGTTTGGATTTTATTCCGGTCCACATTGTCTTCTTGAGCAGAAACGATCAGTGTTTTCATTTCTTGTAAAAGACTGGTCACCTGCTCAGACGCAGAACGCGCCACACCAGCTGTTGCGGCCCCTAGGTTCAAGCTGTCTTGGATGGCATCAAAGGAAGAAACATCCGTCTCCATCACGGTGGAGATCGCCCAAACCGCCGCATTATCGCGCGCATTGGCCACTTCTTTCCCGGTAGAGATGATATTTTGAACCTTTTGAAGATTCATATTGATGTCACGTAATGTGTCGAGTGCAATCACAGCGGATTGATTGAAATTAATACTGGCCATTCCAGTTTTCCTTTTGTCTCGCCCATCCGATGGCTTCATCCTAAAGCATATGGGCGTCCCGCAACTTCCGATTGCGACTATATTTACTTAAGGTTGCAAAGGCTAAGGACTCGTAAACGGTCTTAGAATTTCTGGAAGAAGACTTTAAAATTCCCTGAGCCATCAGCATTTATGGAGCCTCAAAAACGCAAAGGTGACTTCTCTGTCACAGGAAATAAGCGTGTGCCGTCAGCGGCATATCCTGCGGGTCGCCCCTTGGCCGCCTTTGTTTCTTTTGCAGCCACCTGCCCTGCGATAGCGGCCTGCAACAGGGCTGCATTTTCTTTATTCAATATGAGGAGCTGTTGGATTGTTGGCTTTAGAGATGCCGGCACGGCCTGTTGTCTGGCCATCGCGTTTTCAAGTTGAGAAACAAATTGAGTCCGCTTTTCGCTAAGCTGCAAAGCCTCACGAACCTCACCTGTCTTTAACAGGCGATTTTCTATCTGTAGACGATCAATCAATGTCGACAGCAAAAAGGGTATATTTCCGACTGATGTCACGAAGCATGACCAGATTTTAGCTGCTGATAAACTTGATCCACAAAACCAGGCGTGGTTTCCACCATATCCTCTGCGATTTTTGTCACCACAAATGAGCTAAAGGTAGAAGACATCTCCCCCTCTTGCCCAAAAACATCCACCACGCCTGAAGCTTTGAGCATTTCTGCTAGAAAGGTCGTGGTCAGTTTTTTAGCGGATATCTGAAGATCAGACGGGGGAGAAAAGGAATGATCAACGGGTGTCGCAGAACCATTCGTTACCGGCGCAAGAGAATTTAGGGCCATCATCAACCTTTCTGTCTGTTTTTGAGACATAAGGAAAAGTTAAATGCTTCTCGTAAAGGTTTGGTAAACCGTTTAATGCAATTTTACCTTGTATGACTGATTTGCTTTCCATCGCCTCCCTTTCCCCTGCCCCCCCGTCCCCTCCCGCCCAAGCGGCGGGGTCCAAGGCGGCCCTATCAAAAGAGGGGAAGTCACCAACAGCTCTTTCTTTTTTTATGGAAATGGGAAAGGCAACGGGACAAGCCCTGCCCGATCACAGCTTTATGGTTGAGCTTGAAGATATGATCCGCCCCTTGGGGGTGGACCTCACATTTGAAGGTGAGGTGACAGCCGATACACTTCTTCTCTCTTTTCTGACCAAGTCTACGGATCAAAAGCTAGGTGCGCTTGATAACATCCTCCCCATCAAGGCTGTAGACAAAGGAACAGACCTTCCGTCCCTTCCGTCCCTTCCCTCTCTTATCATCAGCCCTGCGGCAAAAGAGGGGGCTAAAGGGTTAGGGGGCGGAATGATTGAGACAGCCGCCTCATCCCCCTCCCCTATCTTGAATATCACAAGCTCCTCTCGTTATTCGGGGCAGGCAATGATGGAGACGATTTCCCTTCTCAAAGATGTAGAGGGACAGAAACAAACGGTCAGCCTTACAAAGGACCTTGTAAAGAATGAACCCCTAACAGCGCTATCAAAAGCCGCCGACCGATTTATATCCCTTCCGCCCCCTTCCTCTCCTTCCTCCTCCTTGGGCGGAGAGGTCAGTTTTGGCTTGGGCCCCTCTCCTCTATCTGGGGGACATACACATTCAGTGGCGGCCACATCCGCCCCGCAAACGGTGACGGCTGAGATCCCTCAACCATTCCAACAGGTTGCCCAAGCCCTTGCAAGCCGGCCTGCAGATCGTGTGGTGGACGTAAGGTTAAGCCCGCCAGAGTTAGGAACCGTCCGCATCGAAATTGATTTCTCGCAAGACGGGTTGGTAAAAGCTATTGTGAGCGCCTCTGAAACAGATACGCTCCAGCTTTTAAAACGGAATGGGGGCCAGTTGGCAAAGGAGCTTACCGGCGCAGGTTTCGGTGATGTTGACCTGAATTTCACAGATACCCCCTCGCAGGATCAACCGGATGATCACGGGGTGGAACCTCAAAAGGTGACATATCTTCCCATGGGGGAGACGACAGTGTCCTCCCCCACCTCTTATAACCATACCTCCCTATCCCTTGAGGGACTAGATATTCGTTTGTAAAGGAATGAAAAATGACTGTATCCCCCGTTGATAATATCACTACCCGTGCTCCCACACCCGCTTCAGAAACGCAAATCCAGGTGGAGACGGCTGATGAGTTTAACCAATTTCTTCAGTTGCTCACCGCGCAGGTTGAAAATCAAGACCCCCTTCAGCCCCTTGATTCCACCCAATTTGTAGAACAGTTGGCCACTTTTTCTTCACTAGAAGAGCAGGTGCAAACGAATGATCTGCTTGCTTCCATATTATCTGAGCTACGGGACCAGGCATAATATTAGTATACCGATTGACAGTAATATATCAAAAAAGGGGACTGACATTTACGTCAATCCCCTTTTTATTTACATGTAAGCGTAATCGATTATCACTACACCTTACGTGATTTCGCTAAACATCCCGGCGTAACATTTCTAAAATAAGGACATCTCCCACTTTTTCCGGGTAAAGCTTTTCAATAGAATCCCGTGTGACCAGGCGAATTTTTTCATAAAGCGCAGGGTCTGTCATCGGCCCTGTAAATCCGCCTTCATGGGAAAAAGTAACAAGGCCGGTCATCATTTTGTCCCGTAATTTTTCTTGTAAATTTGGTATATCCATTGAGACGTCATTATGCATTTCGACATTCAATGTAATGACGATGAGAGATTGCGTACGCCACCCATCCGCAACGGGCACCACAAAGGGCCGACTGAATTTAAGGTGATAAAAGTCAGCTCTTGCTTCTGGAATAGCTTCTTTTTCACCCTCTTTGGCTGGCTCTTCTGCTTTTTGTTTTTTCTCTTCTTCATTTTTGATAGAAGGCATCTCCTCCGCCGGGGCCCCTTGCGGGCGTAATGCCGTCCCCCCCACAATGCCTCCCGCCACAGCAGCGACATTAAAAAGGCTTGCAACCATCATCTTCATAAAAATAACCTCAGTAAACGGTTTTTAATCTTAGAAAGGAATAATAATATCCAGTAATCGATTGCCCTTTCGGGGTTTAATAGTGCGGTCAATGGCGCCTCTGCCCACATAGCCAATCTGCGCATCAGCGATGCGGTCATGGGCAATTGTGTTTGAACGGGAAATATCCTCAGGACGCACCGTACCTGCTGCCCTCAAAATACGCTCATCATGATTGACCCGGACAGATTGTTCTCCCTCAATCACCAGATACCCGTTGGGGAGTTTATCCACCACCTTGGCGGCCAGCCGCAAGGTAATCCGATCTTCTCGCCGGATACTGCCATTCCCAGAAAATGATCGATCCCGGTTAAAATCGACCCCCGGCTCTAAGGTTGCCCCGCCCGGCAACACATTCGCAGCATATTCAGATCCCCCGAACAAAGACCGTACAGAGAAAACTTCTGACGTCGAACGAGATCGATCAACCTCATTATCAATTTCTGCTTCTTCGTTGATTTCTACAATGACGGTCAGAATATCCCCAACACTTCGAGCTCGTCTGTTGCCAAAAAGGGATTCAGGGGCCTGGTTCCAAAGGGAAGCGGTCGCCGCCTGGTGAGGTTGGGTTTGTCTATTTTCTAAGACCTCACTCTGATCAACAATAGAGACATCTTTTCGGCTCGCGCAAGCTGACAATACACATAGACTTAACAAAACACCCAATCGTTTCATGATCTAATCTCCACCTTTGCCGCTCCGATGACCATGGCTGGGATAGGTTTTCGGCGCCCCTCCATCAGGACGGGAACCATTTCACCATAGCCGCCAGGTTTTAAGGCCCGACCGGGCATAGATAAGATCAAGCCCCCTCGCCGAAACTCAATGGTTACTTGGGATTGGCGGGCGACTAAATCCGGGGGGCGAACATCCTCTAGGGTGACTTCCTTTCCAGCGAAAATCGGTCGGCTGAGTTGTTGGCCAATCAGCCCCTTTTTCTGGGGCGCCCCCTCTAACATGCCGGCTGTTAATATCGTCCCCTTGGGGAGGGCTTTTACCGCCCGCACCTGATCAAGGTGATCCGTGGCCATAGCATTCCCCCCGCTAAGAAAGGGGAGGAGAAGAGCGAGAAGGAAATATCTACCCATCATCGAATACGGGTTGCCGCAGCATACATTTCATCCGCCGCCGTTAGAACCTTAGAGTTTAGCTCATAGCCTCGCTGGGCCTCGATCAGATCTGCAATTTCAGAAACCACGTTGACCCCTGAATCTTCTAAATAGCCTTGTCGCAGAAACCCAGCGCCTTCAAGGCCAGCCACCCCGCCATTAGGCGTCCCCGACGCTTCGGTTTCCCGGAATAAATTTCCGCCAATGGCTTGCAGACCTTTTTCATTGGTGAACATGAAAATATTCATATTACCAATTTGCTGGGGCGGTGTTCCGTCAGCAAAAAGCGCATAAACCTCCCCATCACTATTGATGGAAATATCCCGCGCATCATTGGGGACGGCGATCCCGCCTGAGACGGGGAAACCTTCGGGGCTGACGATGACGCCGTTGGGATCAATGGAAAACCGTCCGTCCCGGGTATAAGCAATTTCACCGGAGGGGAGCTCTACGTCAAAAAAACCGCGCCCCT
>JBCCMT010000039.1:0-11151 GCA_039026195.1 Pseudomonadota bacterium
AGGGTCGCAGGTGTACGACTGCCGGAGATGTAACCGCGCCCTTCTTCCATGGGACTGTTATCATCTTTCCCAAGCCAAACCACGCCGACGATACCGCTGACATAACCAGCGAACCAGGCATCGCGACTGTCTTGGCTGGTCCCTGTTTTTCCCGCCGCGTGATGGCCGGGGATACGGGCCCTCACCCCTGAGCCTGAGTGGACAACCGTTCGCATCATATGATCAAAGGCGATGAGGGTTTGGGGGTCAAAAATGGCTGTTTTCAGCAAGGGGGGCGCATAGGTGTAAAGTATTTCCCCGCGGGTATCTTCGATTTGCCGGATAATATAGGGGGTATAAGGATAACCCCCATTGGAAAGGGGCAGAAAGCTTTTTGCCACCGTTAAAGGCGTCGTTTCCACCACCCCTAAGGCGAGAGAGGCGCCCACATCATCAATTCCCTCAAAGCCCGCCCGCCTTGCCACATCCACTACATGATGACGGCCGACACGCTCTTGCAGGCGAATAACAGCTGCGTTTAAAGATCGTGACATCGCCTCGGTTAAAGGCACCTCCCCATAATAGCGATTTTTATAATTTGTGGGCCGATATTTTCCCACCATGATAGGGCTATCGTCAATGATATCATCTGGATACCACCCTTGCTCCAACGCCGCTAAATAGACAAAGGGTTTAAAGACACTTCCCGGTTGACGCTTTGCTTGGGTGGCACGGTTATAAACCGACTTACTATAATTGTTGCCGCCCACCAAAATACGAATAGCCCCATCTTCTTCAAGGGCGAGAAAAGCTGTTTCGACTTTATCTGTATAGAGCGGATCTTGGGCCTCAATGCTATCTCGCGCAAGGGCTGCTTGCTTAAGGGCAGGGGTATCAATGGTGGTCCAGATGGTTATATCCTTCGTGAACCCCCCTAATTTTATTTGCGCCTCTGCCACCGCATGGTCCACCGCATAGGCATGATATTGATCTTTGGTGTAAACCTGCGCCACGCCGTTAGCAGCAATTTTTTGGGCGTCCTTCGCCGATAAATATCCAGCCTCGACCATGGCGTTCAGGACCACAGAAGCCCTTGTGATGGCCGCATCCTCACTACGGGTGGGCGCAAGGCGTGAGGGCGCTTTTAAAAGGCCCGCCAACATCGCAGCCTCCCCAATGGTTAAAGAGGCAGGGGGCTTATTGAAATATCGCCTGGCGGCAGCTTCTAATCCGTAGGCGCCATTCCCAAAATAAACAGCATTGAGATAAAGGGAAAGAATTTCATCCTTATGATAGTGTGCCTCAATTTTAAGGGCGAGCATCATTTCTTGGAGTTTTCGGTCCAAGGTTTGCTCAGGCGATAAAAGCAGGTTTTTCACCAATTGCTGGGTGATGGTGCTGCCCCCTTGGGCCACCTCCCCTTCCCGCATATTCACCGTTAAGGCCCGCAAGATTGCAACAGGATTGATCCCCACATGATGGTAGAAATTACGGTCCTCTGTGGCGAGAAAAGCGCCCGTCACATGCTCAGGCAACTGAGAAATATGAATAGGCTCCCCATGATCTTGACCATGGATGCCAATGACCTCCCCATATCGGTCAAGGACAGTGATCCGGGGGGCTTTGCGCGCATCTGCCAGATTTTCAACGGATGGCAGATCTTGCCCATACCAGATCAGACCAACAATGACCGACGCCATGGTGATGAATAACAGACTGGCCACCCTGGCGCTGAATTTAACAGCGCGGTCTAGCCAAGGGGGAATAGTCACATGATACCAATTTTGGCTTCTGCGACGGCTGACTTTTCGCACCCGCCGCGGGGACGTCTGTTTTCCAGCCCGCTTCCGGCCAGGGGCGGAGGCCGTCTTTGATTTGCGTTTTTTTGCAGGGGAGGATGATGATTTTTTTGTGGACCGCGCAGGGGTAGAGGCCCCGCGCCGCGAAGGTGATTTACCCGAGCGCCTTTTCTTTGATCCTGAACCTGAACTCTGGGTGACCATATCTTCTCATGAGGCCAACAAGGTTAAGGAGGGTTAAATCTATCCCGTGATTTCAGTGTAAAAAAAGCCGGTGCTTTCACACCGGCTTTTTTCATTATTTTAGAGAGTTTTAAAGCTTAGTTTGAAAAGCCAAACCCAACTTCTGTACGGCGGTTAAGCGGCTCAGCCACACCGTCGCCTGTTTCTTTCGCAGGATTGCTTTCACCAAGGGCTTCCACATTGATGATGTTTGAGGAAACGCCATTTTCGATCAGCTCATCCCGAACCACAGCGGCCCGGCGCGCAGAAAGACGTTGGTTATAAGACGCAGACCCAGCAGTGTCTGTGTTCCCTGAAACATTAATGGAGGTGACCCCATTTTCACGGGCCTCAGTTGCACGGGCACGAATAATGGTTTCCGCCGCTTGAGAGAGATCCGAACGGTCGTAATCGAAATAAACCACGAGGGGGTCCATCTCGGTCACCACATCCATTGGCTCTTCTTCCACAGGGCAAGCCTCTGTCACTGGAATGCGGCTGCCGTCAAAACATGTTTTGAACTGAACAGGTGCAGGTGCTGCCACAGTGGCCACAGGCGCAGGGGCGCCAAAGTTCCAACGAAGGCCAGCTGTCACTTCATGGCCAGTATATTCAGCTGTGATAGTGTCCACGAGGACATTGTTCAAAGCCGCTTCATACTCAACTTCATTGGCATGAAGATAGCGATACCGAACATCCAGCATCAGGCTTTCCGTGAAGTCGACGGAGATCCCCGCCATCCCTTGAACAGCGCCTTCATACCGAGAATCAGGGACATTCAATTCATTTGACATAGCCGCTTCAGCAATGTTCGTCGCTGCAGCCGCCCCTAGATTGTCAAACTCGGAATCCACTTTCGCAGCACCAAGACCAACCCCAAGGTAAGGAGAAACACGGCCACTTGCGTTGAAGTCTTTGAAAACATTCAACATCAATGTGGTAACCGTGATATCACCGAGGTCACCTTCACTCGGGAACCCAGCAAACCCGGCCCCATCTCCTGGAATAGCCGTTACGTCCTGAACACGGTTAGCCAATTCAAGCTCCCCGCGAACGCCATTGCCAAGATATTTACCAAGGGCCCCATAAATGGTGACAGCCGAATCGAGCTCCAATTCTGTGTCAAAATTTGGGATGCTGTTAGAAATTTGATTTTCAAAATCAATTTCGTTTTCGAGCACAATGCCTGCCCCAAGGGCGCCGTAATAACCAGATTTCTCATCCGCTTGCGCAGCAGAAACCATCGCGAGAGAGCCTGCAGCAGCAAGCAAAGCGATCTTTAATTTCATCATCCCCTCCTAAAGGTGTGATAATTTTGTTCCATATCGTCGATTGTCATTTATGATTAATGTCACCCTCGACAGACTTCTTGTATATAGACACCGAATAGGTTTGTGGAAACCAATTTTTGTCTATTTTCCAACTTACCAACGTAAATTCATGTCAGTTGTTCCATATTCATCACAATAAGTGGGAGAAAATCGGACCAAAAAGGTAATGAAATAAGGCAAATTCACATAAAATGCTCCTTATTTCCGTAAGGATCACATTCAACGAAATAAAGTTACAAAGTTTAGAATACAGCTTTAAAGAGCGTCTTTAAGAACCGGTTGAGCAAAATGTTCACTCAATTTCAAAATGGCTTGCTTTTCAATTTGACGAACACGCTCTTTTGAAAGCTTTAAATTCCCGCCAATATCAGCAAGGGTTACTTTATCATCGAGGAAAAAGCGATTTTGAATAATTAATCGTTCCCGCTCATTCAATTTTTCCATCGCCAATTTGAGCAAGCGCTGTCTTTTATCCCCATCAATATTTGCAGAGGCTTTGACGTCAGGTGTTTCTTGGGTGTCAGGAATAAAGTCTTGATATTCCGTATCACCCTCTTCTCCTAAGGGAGCATTTAAGGATTGATCTCGCCGACTTAGGCGGGAGGTCATAAACTCAACATCCTGTTCTGTCACACGAAAACGCTTTGCCGCCGCAACGCGACCAATGCGAGGCGTTGAATCGGTTTTCTCAATCATAGCGCGAACACGACTTAAATTAAAAAATATGGTTTTATGGGCAGATTTAGATCCGATACGAACAATGGACCAATTGCGTAAAATATAATCTTGCATGGACGCCCTAATCCACCACCCCGCATAGGTACCAAAGCGGACTTCGCGGTCAGGATCGAACCTTTTCGCCGCCTCCAAGAGACCGATGGCGCCTTCTTGAATAAGATCGGCAATCGGCAGTCCATATCCCCGAAACTTAATGGCTGTGGACACCGCCATGCGCATATGGGCTTGGGTTAGCTCATTCAGAGCCTTTTTATCTCCCTTTTCTAACCACCGGTGGGCAAGTTCTATTTCCTTTTCCACCGCCAGGAGAGGCGCTGACATCGCTTTTCGAATTGTTTGCTTTAAATAGTCGTCATTATCAAACACCATATCTCATCCCATCCTCGGCTGTTTATAATCTACGCCCAATTACGGAATGCGTGTCGTATCCTATGGTTCCATAGGAAAATATGTTTTTTCCATTTCCCGCCGCAAATAAGGTTAAGGTATTTTAAGGACAAGGGTTAGGTGTTTGCGCATGAAGCTGGTTCACGCGCTGATTAATCTCATCGGTCCAATCCATTTCGAGGGATTGAAAGATCACATTTAGCTGATCGTCATTGGAGGCCCCAAAGATATTACTGGTCACCCAAGGACGTGTGGTCACAAATTGCATGGCAAAGGCCACGGGGTCGAGACCAACATCCCGGGCAAGCTCGACATAGGCACGCACCATTTTCTCCGCAGAGATCGTTTCATACCGGCCTAACCGACCAAATAAGTCGCCCCGGGACCCCTTAGGTTTCTTGCCATCTAAATATTTGCCGGACAACACCCCTTGGGCGATGGGCGAGTAAGCAAGTAGGCCTACCTTTTCCTGCATGGCAATTTCAGCCAACCCATATTCGAAAGTACGATTAAGGAGATTATAGGCATTTTGGATAGAGACCACACGGGGCAAATCTAACTTTTCAGCATAATGTAAAAAGGACATTACCCCCCATGGGGTCTCATTTGAAAGCCCAATGGTGCGGATATAGCCTTGCTTGACAAGCTCTCCCAACGCTTCAAGCTGGGTTTCGATGGAGATAGCGTCCTCATGATCGTAAGGCTCATATCCCGTCAGCTCTTGCCCAAAAATAGGCGCCTGACGATCAGGCCAATGAATCTGATACAGATCCACATAATCTGTCTGTAGGCGATCTAAACTATCTTCTAAGGCCTTTCTTATCTGTTCAGGGGCCACACGCGGCGTTTCACTTTTACGCAAATAACGGTTTGTTGAGCGCCCTGTTACCTTTGTGGCCAGGACAATTTTATCACGGCACCCCTTCTCCTTCATCCACCGCCCGACAATGCGTTCACTTTCGCCTTGAGTTTGCTCTTTGGGCGGAATAGTGTAAAGCTCAGCTGTATCGAAAAAATCAATTCCCCGCTCAAAGCATTGATCCATTTGCCTTTTAGACTCTGCTTCATTGATCTGATCCCCATACATCATGGTCCCAAGACAAAGGCTGGAGACAGTGATATCCGTTTTTCCTAAGGGACGACGTTCTAGACCAGCCATGTGAGTAAAATTCCTTTGAAATGAGCGTAAAGAAGATGTCTTCGACATGGCGTTATCCGCTTCCAAGGCAACTCATATGATCCAAGCTTGTATCTCCTTTGAGGGGCTCCCATATCTTAAAGTGGACATTTTCAAAGGATGAAGGATGAAACAGTCTAAGAAAAATCACTTAAGACTATTTATGGGGGCGGCGGGCATCGCCCTTAGCTGCGCGACAGCCGCCGCATCTGAACCCCATGATCATGCCTCCCCGCCGACGGTGGTGGAGACAGTCGCCCCTGTTCAGGATGTCTCGCCTTCCTCTTCCCCTGAAGACAGCCTCCTTCCGGAAGGAAAAGATCGATTTGTTTTCGGTGTCTCCCTCGCGACTTTGGTTGGTGGTATTCTTGGCTTTTTCGGGGTCAACAGGCTCGCAAAAGTGACCCAAAAGATCGCCCAAAAGGGGACAGCCCAGGTGGTCAAAGCTGCGGCAGTGACCACAAAAATTCCTCTTCAAGCCGCTAAGGGCGTGGTTCGGGCCACCGGAAAGGCTTTTAAAAAGCCTATTCAACTCATCTTAACTTTCTTTTCCGTGGGTCTTTTTCTTCTCATGGGTATCTCTTTTTTGGATATCCAATGGCAAGCCGGTCTGGGGGTTGGGGCAGCGATTTCTCTCTTTCTCACGGGCCAATTCCGTGGGCTTAAAAATCGCTTCAATGCGAAAAAGAGGGAGATAACAACATCTTCATAAGATAAGGCCCATTTAAGGCGAAAGCATTAAAGCATTTCCAGGCCAAGCCTGCCCCGGACCCCGATCCGGGGTGTGTGCGGTTGGCCGTCCGGAAATGCGAAAAAACAAAGACGTGGAAGCGTCTCCGTGATTCCGATTGAAACGGAGACGCTTTAGGCGTTTATGCCCTAATTCTGCCTCACTCATATGATGTAAGTTCTTCAGCAGGATTTCCCCCATCGATACTCCCCTGCACAATATTAGTTTGCACTCCATAAGACCCCCTCCCCCCCAGGGTGAGGGGGTTTTTTCATAACAATTCGTTTATTTGGCTCTTTTCCTGTCTCTCCTCCATTGCCATGGGCGGAGGGGCGCTTTTAAGTCGGCTTTATGACCTTACTTATTTCCCCTTCTATCCTAGCTGCAGACGCGGCTCATCTTGGTGACGAGATCACAGCCATCGACCAAGCGGGCGCTGATATGATTCATGTGGATGTGATGGATGGTCACTTTGTCCCAAACCTCACCATGGGCGCAGGCATTGTCAAAGCGTTACGCTCCTATAGTGAAAAGCCTTTTGATGTCCACTTAATGATTGCGCCAGTTGATCCTTATATTGAAGATTTCGCCCAAGCGGGGGCAAATATTTTGACAGTGCACCCAGAGGCGGGCCCGCATCTTCATCGGACGCTCCAAACCATCCGTGCCCATAATATGACCCCGGGGGTGGCTGTGAACCCTGCAACCCCTCTTTCATTGATTGAACCTGTGCTTGATATGGTGGGCATGGTGTTGATGATGAGTGTCAACCCAGGTTTCGGTGGACAGTCTTTCATTGAAAGCCAATTGCCGCGGATTACGGCCATGCGGGAGATGATTGATCGTCAAGCCCATGATATTATTCTCGAAGTGGATGGGGGCGTAAAGCCAGAAAATGCACGCCGGATTAGGGAGGCCGGGGCCACCGCCCTAGTGGCGGGAACAGCCGTTTTTAAGGGCGGGTCAAAATTGTATGCGGAAAATATTCGCGCATTGCGAAAAGAATAGGTATTCTTATGGCTCTACCATCTCACCGTTCGCGAGGGAGCCATCGGTTTTACCATGATATTCAATTAAGAGGGCCCATCCCCCCCCGGATTGTCTTTACACCGAATTGGGTATTTACACAAAATCCCGCGATCGAAAAAGCCCTTACGGATAAGCTGCAAGATGATGCGTTTTGGACCTATGATCCTCTTGCCCAGCGGGGGGTGCAAAATTTCTCTTGGCTGCCCTATTTACCTGCAAGGCAGGCTCAAATCCTATTTGCCCGTTGGCATGACCAGTTTGGGATTTATCACCCCCATAGCTGGTCACCAGCCCTTGTGGCGGATCGTCTTCTTCTGACACTTCATCACCTAAAACCTTTGATGGCAGGTCGAGATGCCCCTTGGCGGGAGGGTGTTTTAAACGTGATCGCCCGGCAAGCCCGGCATTTGCGCAGAAACTTCAAAAAAGGATCAAGCGCCCCGCAAGACATGGTGCGCATTCCCCTTGCTCATTCCCTCACCACGCTTTGCATTCCCCATGACCCCACCTTAGGCAGCCCTATTGAAGATCAGCTCAGCATCGCGTTGACCGCTATTGCTGAAGGTCATATTCCAAAATCATGGCGAGACCTTACCCAAGCCGTCGAGGATGTGTGTGCTTTACAAAATTTAAAGGCGGCCTTTGCGTCTCGACGGCTTTCTCCGCCCCCTGAACTCAAGGAGGCCCTCAAGGTCGCCCGGTTATCTGTGGGGGGCGCGTTATTTAAAACATCCGCATGGCATGTTTTGCCCGCTCAACGAGAAGGAAATCAGGGTCTTTTAGCGTCTTTAGCCCTGCCGCAACGTGTTGAGGCACATCCCCTATTGGCCCAACTTGGCCTTTATCCTTTACAAGGGAAGGGAACCTCTCTTCTCGCTGACGGCAGTCATATTGATACCCCCTTTGCCCCCCATGCCTTTGGGTTTGCCGATGAGATGGGTGCCCTGGTGACCAATTGCGGAGCCCCCTCATTTTTAGCGCAAAGCCTTCACCCTAAACTTAAGCGACTCTACCCTTTTCTTCAAAGTGCCGCAGCGGCATCTGGTCTAGACTGTCTGCGATCCTCCCCTCCACCCTATTCGCCCGCCAATATCATCAGGGAAGATGCCCCCGCCGGGCAACTTTTGACACTGAAGCATGTTGATGGCCCAAATGAATATCAGCGACGCCTATGGCTCACCGCTGATGGCCAAGCGCTAAAGGGGGAAGATGCATTTTCAGGCGCCCCCCCTCTGCCCCCTTACCGCTTTCATCTTGCGCCGGGGGTCAAGGCTTTATATGAGCAGGGGAACACGCATATTTCTCTTCACAGAGACCAGGGGGGCCCTTGGAAATTTACCACCAGTCATGCAGATATGACCGTTGAAGAAAGCGTTTATGCTGGCCAGGACGGTCAGCTTATAAAAACCGATCAAATTGTCTTGATCCCCCATCGCGGGGGAATAAGATGGGCATTTACAAAAGATTAACGGCCAGGTTAGAAAAGTGGTGGCTTAACGCGGTATTGCCACAATTATAAGAGATACTGCTTCTTGGGGCATTTAAGTCATGGGCGGATTCGGACTGTGATCTTTTCGAAGAATAAAAAGCAAGCGGATAAAAAAACGCTGAAAAAGCAAGGCCTTTTTCAACGGCGCCGCACGGATCATATCATCACGCGGTTGGCCCCCAGTGACCTCACTTTACTCGAGCTTGATAGCACGCAGCTTCTAGATCGGGAGCCGCGGAAAACGGACCTGCGCCAAGCGGCAAAACTCATCGCAGGCAAAACGGTGATGATCACCGGTGCGGGCGGCACAATTGGGTCAGAAATTGCCCGTCAGGTGGTGCAGTTTAAGCCAAAAATGCTTTTGCTGCTCGATAACTCAGAATTCAATCTTTACGAAATTGATCTAGAGCTCACCTCAAACCATCCTGAGATTTCGGTTCAATCCCGCCTAGTGGATATTTGCCGGCAAGACCATTTGTTACGGCTGTTTGAAGAGATAAAACCTGAATTGGTCTTACATGCGGCGGCCTATAAACATGTGCCTATTGTGGAACAAAATCCGGGGCCAGCGGCGCTGACAAATGTTTTGGGCGCAAAGTCTGTTTTTGATGCCGCTTTACAACATGGTACCGAGGCGGTGGTTTTCATTTCCACAGACAAGGCTGTAAACCCCACAAGTTTCATGGGCGCCACCAAACGGATTGCTGAGCTTTATGCCCAAGCCCTCGATATTGCGCAGACCGACACACGGTTCGTGACCGTAAGGTTTGGCAATGTGCTTGGCTCAACGGGGTCTGTTGCCCCCCTGTTTCAACGACAAATTCACCAAGGCGGACCGGTCACCATTACCCATCCCGATGTGAAACGGTTTTTCATGACCACAAAAGAGGCGGTACAGCTTGTACTACAGGCCGCGTCCCTATCCGATGAAACCGGTCAGGTGATGCGACATGACGGCCGTATTTTTGTGCTGGATATGGGGGAACCTGTTCGTATCGTCACCCTTGCGGAACGGATGATTGAGGCAGCAGGCCTAAAGCCCCATGAAGATATTGAAATTGTCTATTCTGGGTTAAGGCCCGGGGAGAAACTGTTCGAAGAAATTTTTCATGATTTAGAAAAACTTATTCGCACAGGGGCGGACGGTATTCTTCTCGGCTCCCCCACAATGATAGACTTACCCTTATTGAAACCGCGATTGGCAGATGTGATTCGTCAAGCTAAAACTTGCGATACGGCCCGCCTCGCGGAAGCTGTCCATCATCTCGTCCCAGAATTTCGCGCGAGCCAGGGCGCAGAATGCAATCATAGCCGCCATATGCGTCAAGCTTCATTTAAGCGGCAGGCGGAATAATCCGCCCTTCTATTCCCTCACAATAACAACACTCTTTTTCTAAAGCATTTCCAGGCCAAGCCTGCTCCGGACCCCGATCTGGGGTGTGTGCGGTTGGCCGTCCGGAAATGCGAAAAAACAAAGACGTGGAAGCCTCTCCGCGATTCCAATTGAAGCGGAGACGCTTTAAAGACTCTTCTCCCTTACCCCTTGCGCGCCCTTCAGACGGCGCCGATAAGGCGATAAATCTATTGATTTACGTTACTGATTGTCTTTGGAGTGTTTATGTCCCCCACCTCACCTCGCCTTCCCCTTCGTCGGGCCCTTTTATCGGTTTCCGATAAAACAGGATTAATTGAATTCGCAACATCTCTCCATGAAGCTGGCATTGAGCTTCTCTCAACCGGGGGGACGGCAGCAGCCCTTCGTACAGCAGGGCTGCCCGTGAAAGATGTTTCCGACGTGACAGACTTTCCAGAGATTATGGATGGCCGGGTCAAAACCCTGCACCCCAAAATCCATGGTGGCCTCCTCGCGGATCGATCAAAACCCGCTCATCTTGAGGCGATGGACACCCACAATATTCAGCCCATCGATTTATTAGTGGTCAACCTATACCCCTTTGAAGAGGCACTGGCGGCGAACGCCCCCTATGAAGAAATGGTGGAGAAAATTGACATTGGCGGCCCTGCCATGATCCGCGCTGCCTCTAAAAACCACGCCCATGTGGCGATTGTCACGGACACAGAGGATTACGAACTTATTATCAAGGCACTTTCTCAAGGGGGGACCAGTTTTGAAGAACGCCGCTATCTAGCAGGCGTCGCCTATGCGCGAACGGCCGCTTATGACGCAGCCATTTCAGGGTGGTTCGCCCAGTTTGAAGACGGCCTTCCCCGGCGGGTTGCTGTTGCAGGGGCCCTTAAGCAATCATTGC
>JBCCMT010000040.1:0-11113 GCA_039026195.1 Pseudomonadota bacterium
AGAAGGGGTTACGACATGAGGGTTATCCAATATTGTTTCTAGGGCGGGAGGGGGGCGTCGCTTGACCTTCCAAAACTTGCCGACGAGAAACACTGACGATATCACGATGGCCATGATGGGCACAATATATTGGAGAAGATTCGCAAAAGCGGCGGTACTGCCTGCATTTTGCAACACATAGCCTGTAACACGCAGGATGATGGCGATGCCTGCGGCCCATAAAAGCCGCTTGCCATATCCCCCGCGAGAAACAGGGGCGGATAGCATGACGGCAAGGGCCATAAGCGCAAATGCCAAGGGGTAGAGGGATGTGGCGATGCGCGAATGGGCCTCCGCCCGAAACTTGCCCGCATTTTCCGCTTCCCACGGGTTGGTCATGTCCGGGGCGAAAAGCTCTGAAATATACCGCTCGGTGGTTTCTCGCTGGCGAACGGGGCCTTCACCCTCATCAAGTTGGCCGAGATCGATAGACGTCTCAATGAAACGCAAAATCTCAACATTTTTTGTATCAGGATCAATTCGCTGCCACGTCCCCCGGGCCAGTAAAAGCCGAGGGCCATTGGCGGTGACTTGAAAAAGGCCCCGCTCAGCGGTGTAGGTCACGGGGTCTTTCGGATCCTTCGCATTGTGAATTAAAAGACCAATATATTGGTCCCCTGGCCGGGCCTCCTCAGCATAAACCGTAACGCCTGGGCTAAGCTCTGTAAAAACACCTGATCGGATCAGCGATCTTGCCACATCAGATCTCACCGCTTCCACAGTTTCTTTTAGCACCCGATAGCTGCGGGGTTGAAGGTCCACATTAATGATAAAAACAAGCAGTGAGGCGAAAAGAGATAAGATGATAAGGGGTCTGGCCACCCGCAAACGGCTGGCGCCCGCCCCGCTGATCACCGGCATTTCATTATCTACCGCAAGAAGATTGATCGCATAAAGCACAGCGGCGAGGAGAGCGAAGGGCACAATCACGCCGACCAAACTCGGGATCAGCAGTACTGTCACTTTGATAAAAGAGACAAGACTGCCGCCATCCTCGACCATTAAATCAACTTTTTGCAGAACTTGGGTCAGCCAGATGACAGCCGTGGTACAGGCAAGAATAAGAAGAAAGGGGACGAACCCTTGGCGGAAGATATAGCGGTCAAGGCGATTCAACGTCAGGGAGACTTTCTTATCAATTAAAATAGGCTATCCTAAGGGGCGTTGGACAACATATGATCACCGCACCCTAGCACAAACCGTCTGACACGCATAGAATATGACCTATATCTTTGGTCTATCCATAATGAAAGTGAATTCCATGAAAACCCGCTTCTCTTCATCCCTTCCTTCCCGCGGCATGATTGTTATCCCTGTTTTAGAAAATAAGATGAAAGATGAGGGGCTTTCAGGGCTTGATGAGAAATCCGATGGCGCCATCTTGCGCGCGGTGGCTGCTGCTGGCTTTAAGGGCAAGTCGGGCGAAAGCTTGACCATTGCCGGCCCAGCGGGCTTTGAAGAGGTCGTTTTGGTGCTGATGGGGGTCGGCAAAGCTGACGCCCTTGAGGATGAAGATGCCCTAAATATTGGGGGGAAAGCCCTCGCCCTTGCAAAAGGGAAGGCCACTGAGGTGGCTGTGATGCCAGCTGCGCTTGAGGAGGAGGCATTTGCCAAAACGGATCTTGCCCCGCAGCTTTGCTTAGGGGCGCTGTTAAGGGCCTATGATTTTGATAAGTATAAAAAGAAAACCGCGCCAAAAGATCAAACACCCCTTGAGACCTTCACCGTCATCACCGACGCCGATGAAAAGGCTCTAGAGGACGTCAGCGCTATTGCAGAAGGGGTCTATTTAGCGCGGGATTTGGTCAGTGAACCGCCTAATGTTTTGTTCCCTGAAAGCTATGCAACCCGCTGTCAGGCCCTCGAAAAGCTTGGGGTTGAAGTGAAGATTCTCGATGAAGCGGAAATGACCAAATTGGGCATGGGGTCTTTATTAGGGGTGGGACAAGGGTCAATCCGGGAAAGCCGTCTTGTGACCATGAATTGGCAAGGCGGGCAGAAGGGGGAGGCCCCCATCGCATTGATCGGTAAGGGCGTCACCTTTGATACGGGCGGCATCAGCCTTAAACCTGGGGCCGGTATGGAGGATATGAAATTTGACATGGGGGGCTCTGCGGCGGTGGTGGGGGCGATGCATGCACTTGCCGCGCGAAAGGCGAAGGCCAATGTCGTTGGCCTTGTGGGGCTTGTGGAGAATATGCCCGGCGGCAATGCGCAGCGGCCAAGCGATGTGGTCACCTCCATGTCTGGGCAGACCATTGAGATACTGAATACTGACGCAGAAGGTCGCCTGGTGTTGGCAGATGTGCTGACCTATGCCCAAAAAGAGTTTTCACCAAAGGCCATGGTGGATCTTGCCACCCTGACGGGTGCGATCATGATCAGCCTTGCCCATGAATTTGGGGGGCTGTTCAGCAATAACAAAGATCTCAGCCAAGAGCTATTGCAGGCTGCGACCACGAGCCATGAAAAGCTTTGGGAAATGCCGTTGACCAAAACCCATGATGAGATGATCAAATCTCCCATTGCGGACATGAAAAATATTGGCCCCCGTTGGGGCGGCTCTTCAACGGCGGCAGCCTTTATTGGCCGATTTGTGGAGAATGAAACGCCTTGGGCGCATTTGGATATTGCAGGGATGGCCTGGGCGGAAAAAGATCTAGACTACTGTCCGAAAGGGGCCACCGGCTATGGGGTGCGGCTGTTGGATGAATTGGTCCGTTCCCGGTATGAAGGATAATGAAGTATATTTTCCATGTCTTAGGTCTTTGTTTTCTTGTGGGGGGCTGCGCTGCGACGTCCCCCTCTCTACCAGAGGCAGAGCGCCTAACCCTCTCTGATTTGGCAGAGGTGCCCGCCGGGGAATATGTGCTGACCCCACAAAATACGAGCTTGAAGTTTTCGGTGACCCCCCTTGGGGTGGGGCGTGTGACCGGAGAGTTCACGGACTTTGAAGCGATATTGAATTTCACGGGCAGGGCGGGAGAGGCAGTTTCTTTAAAAGCGGTGGCACAAACCAGCAGTATTACGGTGCCAACGGATTTTATTCAAAATATGGTGGTGGGGGAGAATTGGCTCGATGTGGATACATATCCGGCGGCACTGTTCTCAGGGGCAACCCAAGAATGGTCCATGGGCCCACAAGGGCAGCCCAAAAGCCAGCTTGCGGGAACGCTCACCTTAAAAGAGATCACCAACCCTGCGCAATTTGACATTGAGTTGACATGCGATGGCATCGAGCTTTGCCCAGAGCGCCAAATCGGTTTTTCAGGAAAGATGACCCTCAGTCGTCAGAGTTATGGTATGACAACGATGCGCAGCCTTGTTTCCGATGAGATTGAAATGTCTATCGCTGGTCTGTTGGACCTTACCAGCCGTGTAAAGACGTAAAACCCATGGCACAGCTTGCGCGCCTATTGGTGGGGGATATTGGCGGGACCCATGCAAGATTTGCTCTTCTTGATGAGAATGGAAATGTAATCCATCGCCAGCAGGTGTTGATCTGTAACTTTCCTACCTTTGATGCAGCGCTTACGGCTTATCTCGAAACAATTGATCACTCCCCAGAGAATGCTTGCTTCGCTGTGGCAGGGCCCGTAAAAGCAGACGGGGTCAAATTCACCAATGCCCCCTGGTCAATTCAAATTGCCAAAGTTGCTGAAGCTTTCTCATTTTCCTCTCTTAAATTGATCAACGATTTCGAGGCGATCAGTCGTTTTTCTATGATTGCAAAAGAAGATGATCTTTACCTCATCAAAAAAGGGGTTCGCGACCCCACTGCGCCGGTTCTTACCCTCGGGCCCGGCACGGGGTTGGGGCAGGGGATGGCTATTCCCCGTCAGGGCGCGCCTTTCATTATAGCTGCCCAGGGTGGACATGTGACCCTTCCTATTTATACGCCTAAGGAGCATAATCTATTTCAAGATTTGACAGTCATGCTTGGTCGTCCCCCGGCGGCAGAAGATGTGCTGTCGGGGAGGGGGCTGGTCAATTTATCTAAAGCGATGGCAAAATTAGAGGGTGACCCTACCAAATTTCATACGCCAGAGGATGTCACAACAGCCGCATTAGAGGGGGATAAGACCGCCCGACAGATTATTGATCAGTTTTGCACCTATTTGGGCAATATTGCCGGTAATGCAGCTTTGATAACAGGGACGAGGGGCGGTGTTTTTTTATCCGGCGGTATTCTACCGCGGTTCCCTCAATTGCTTAAGGAAAGCCCGTTTGAGGATGCTTTTACGACGCGTTTTGATCAGATGAATGAGTATTTAGAAAACATACCCGTGCATCTGGTTTTAAACCAAGATGCCGGGGTGATTGGTGCAGGGCTGTGTTTCACAGATAGGAATTGATTTAATCGTCATCATCATCTGTACAATCATCATCTGATTCACAGAAATGGATAACGCGCCCCTCCCGAGGGAGGCGGATTTCATTAGCCTTCATATCAAAATCACTAATGATAAATTCCGAGAAGCTTGGCTTGAAGGGATAGGAAACCTCTGCCACCACAAGATGGTCACCCGGTTCTACGAGCCCATCCGCATCAGGAATAATCATATTTGAGGAAAGGCCTGTGAAAGCCCCCCCGGGTATATACCCGGCTTGGCTTGCATTTGACATGGAGGTACTCCCTTGGGTGAGTTCCTTTGACCAAACCACCGTATAGCCATCATCACTTTCGTTTCGTTCAATGGAGGTGACCCGCATCAGCGCACCATCGATGCCATAATTTTGGATAATCTTATCCGATGCGATAAAAATATCTTCTAATTCTGCCTTTTGAAGGCGCACAGTACCGCTTTCTCTCCGTGTGCGCGAGACAAGATCAGCAAGAGTACTTGCGGATCGGTCCACATGTTTATGCGCCATAATCCCATCTGTCAGTTCAATGGACGAAAAAAGAATACCAAAAATCATGATCGGGGCAATGAAGGAAAACTCCAACGCCGCATGACCATCTTGCTTCCGCTTGAATCGTTTAAGCAGACTATC
This sequence comes from Pseudomonadota bacterium, assembly GCA_039026195.1. Classification (GTDB taxonomy): domain Bacteria; phylum Pseudomonadota; class Alphaproteobacteria; order Caulobacterales; family Parvularculaceae; genus Parvularcula. The sequence goes on from JBCCMT010000040.1 coordinate 5,038, forward strand.
AATTTTCTGAGAGGATGATTTATATGTCATTGCAATCACTATCCCCATCTAAGCAATCATTTGGATTAATATCATCTTCGTCAAGATATGGCTCATTCCGATGGATCGCGATCGCCACAATCGATTTCGTCCCATCGTCATTATCTTTTAGGTTCACGCCCACAGCAGGGTTGAATGTATTAATCAAGTAACAAATGCGGACACGAATAACCTCGTTTCTGTTCCCAGGTTCGTAAGGTTGTGCATCAAAAACATATTCAGGGCTATTGGGGCAGGTCATCGCATCTGCGCCGTTGGCGTTGAGGTCTGCAAAGTCTTCAAATTGACGTACCTCAATAGAGAGCCGCTGATCGCAATCGCCGAACATGTCGAGGGCGTTACAAACCTCGTCGTAAAAGCATTCACGGCCGGTGCTACACTGCCCAGGGGCAGGGGATTCATTTAAGTAATCCGCTGCCACGGCGCGGCCCACCCGGACCTGGCGCGCTGCATCATGGGCTGCTTGTTCGATAACGGATTGTTTGAAAAAGACATTGCCAACCTCAAAGCAAGAAAAGACAATGGCGAAGAAAATCGGGATGATAAAGGCACTTTCGATCGCCGTTGCCCCCAGGCGACTGCGCCGAAACTCCTTTAAGAGGGATTTGAATTGTTTTATCATCTTTCTTACCCTGAAATGTGCAGTTCAACAATTTGATCTGTAATTTTACCAAATGCCTCATGCAGCGCATCTGAATTTTCCGCCCGGAAATAGGCGTCCTCATCTATGGCACAGGCTTGCAAAGCTTTCTCCACATTCGATCCAGAAGAAATAGCAAATCCAATGGTATAGATTTTAATCCCCTCTTGCCGGGCCCGATGACAGATACGAACGGTTTTGTTGTCAAACTCATTCTCATAAATGTTATCGATATCGCTTGGTTTTGTATCTGAGGCATCAAGAAGATTAAGCCGGTCTTCGTCTACATATCCGTAAGGGGAGTAACGCGACATATTATGGGTGTCGGCATGGGCAAGGTTATTCTGCCCATCGGTCATCAAGACCATGAACTTTCTCCAACGCCGGCCTTCACTTGTGTTTGGGTTAGAGCCTTCCGTAAACGGCGCTCCAGGGGAGAGGATGCGCCACCCCCATATGGCCCCCACAGCTGTGTTCGTACTGCCCCCCGGAATGAGAGAGGCCATTTTATCAACCACATCTCGCTTTTGTGTTGTCAGTGGTAAAAGAGGGGTCGAGCACTCATAGTTTGGCCCTTGGATAGCAATTTCTCTGTTGCTGGCATGGTCATTATTGCTTCCATAACCGTTAGAGTCATCATATTTCCCTGTATAGGTATTCGTCCCTGAATCCCATACGCCCACATAGGCTTGTCGTATACGATATTCTCTTTCCATACATTCATAGGCTTTGAATTTGTTAATGGCATCGACCATGCCTTGATCGCCTATAGGGTCATGCCCCCAGGAAAAGTTGTGAGCATTACATTTGGTTGATCCATCAGGATAGGTTGAATCGCCATCAACCCAGAAATGCTTTTCGTAAACAGTCCGGTAATGCATCACCAGATTACGATAAACCTCAGTTGATGCACGATCGCCATGTCTAACATTTGTATAAGAAGCATCACCCACAAAATGGCGATTGGCATAGCTTCCCTCTTTATGGTTATCGTGAGATTTAGGCCCATCTAAAAACCAAGCTGGGAAGCTCGCGCCATCAGTGCTTAAATTAAAATCACGTTGCCAATTGTCTAAACTTGAATACCCGCCACAGGCATTATTATTACAATCTGGCTCGTCCGGTGCAAACCAGGGGACAAAGCGGGTGGAGCCCTCATGGCTTAGATCCGCAAAGCTATATTTTGTCGGAGCAGGGTTAGGCGCTTCGTTCCATGCTTTATTGATCCGTGAGATGGTGGAAGAGGGGGTATCATCAGGGATAGAAAGGTCTGATGGCTTTAGCCTGGCTGCGTTATAGTTTGCTTGGGTAAAGGACGTCCCCGGCTCATCATCGGTTTCATCGAGGGGGAAGGGGCGTGCCTCTACACAGCCTTTCCATTCCGCATGAGAGCGATCAATACTGTTGAACAAGTCAAAATGGTTTACTTTGCGGTCAACATCGATATCAAACCAGTTTCCAGAGTCGGCAACACCGCTACTGTCGTCATATTCTAAATGGAAAAAGTTTGAGCCATGCCACACGGATTCAGCATCAATATCCATCCATGCTTGCCCGTCGGGAAGCAAAGTGCCTGCCGCATCACGATAAAAATAGTCCGGGTTGATGTTCACGGTTGAGGAGAAAGGAACAATGCCCACCTTCACAAAGGGGTTTGATGAATCATCATCGTCACCATAGAGGGTGTCCATCATATCATCCACAGCGGATTTAAGGACGTTAATGCGCTTATTGCTGCTCCCGCAACTGCCGCCCCCCACACTGGCGCAAGAATTCATGGATCCTGTGACGTCAAGAACCAAGGCAAGCTCAATCCGGCCTGACCCAGGAAGCGAGATTTCTGTGTCCGTCCCAATTTGGATTTCATTCAGGTCGAAAAATTCTCCCAACACAGGGCCCATATCCACATAGGCCACCGCACTTGGGTTCACGGTACTACAGGTGATTTTAAAATCCAGATGGTTGGATGCACTGAAGGGGGTGGCTAAATCTTCTGTTCCATAAAGGTTTTTATACCCTGGAAAATTTCGGATGAAGAATTCTTGGCCATATTTGATAAGATCATTATACTCATCTTGAAGGACCACCGTGCCGTCGGACCGAACCTGAAGATCACAGGCATCTAACCCCAACCGGTCTGCGCGGCGGGCAATGGCTAGGGCTGAGGCGTCAAGGGCGTCGATCAAATCTGATCTATATCGCGCCATTTCTGCAAACTTAATGGCGCCGAAGGAAAACCCCAGCATGGGAACCAATAAGATGGAGAACCATATGGCGACATTTCCATCTTCCCTCTTCGTGAAATGACGAAGCTGGCGCAAAAACCCTTTTGGGTCTTGCGATTTTTTCTGACAATGGCTTGCCACCGGCGGTCTCACCTTCATGGCTAGCTCCTTCTCCATGATCATTACATATCGGCGTCAATTAGGGACGCATGGAGAAAGAGAATGCCCGAAAGTGTTTAAAAACTATTGTGCAAAAATAGTTAATCCGTTTTCAGAGGGAAAAGACAAAGAAATTTTAAAGTTACCTGTGTAAGGAGAAAATTAACCAAGCAAAGCGTTGTTTGAGCACCGGTTTTCAGGGTTCAATATTTCCAGTCTGCTGAATTGAAACTCAATTTTACAAGGATTTACGGTTAATAGTGAAAATAAATCCGTGCCAGTATATCTTTTGTTAAGGTGATGTCAAAAAGCTTGAAATGACTTTTTTGATCCCTGCTTTTTCAAAATCCACCTCAAGCTTATTACCACTGATGGTTAAAATTTTGCCATAGCCAAATTTTTGGTGAAATACCCTTTCGCCAAGATCAAAGTCAGATTGCCCCGGGGCGGAGGAGGCAACAAGTTTGGCCGACCCTTCTAACAGTGGCGCATCTTGCCGCCGAAGCGTTGACTGACTTGATTTTTGGGCGCGCCGCCAACCAGGCGTATTATATCCATCACTTTTTTCATCCAAGGTCAGCGCATCAAACCGGGAATAGGCAGGCAACTCCGTGGCCTTAACGCCATAAAGGCCGGGTTCTGATATCACATCCACTTCTTCTTCGGGCAGTTCATCAATAAACCGGGAGGGCAGGGCCGATTGCCACCGTCCATAAACTTGGCGGTTTGCGGCAAAGCTGATCCGGCAACTCTCCCTCGCCCGGGTAACGCCCACATAGGCAAGTCGACGTTCCTCTTCTAATCCAATTTTCCCATTTTCATCGATGGACCGGCCGGAGGGAAATATCTCTTCTTCCCACCCCGGAAGAAATACGATGGGAAATTCAAGCCCCTTAGCGGCGTGAAGGGTCATGAGCCAGATTTGTCCTCCCTCATCGGCGGTGGTCCGTTCTGCCACAAGGCTCACATGGTCAAGATAGCCTTCTAAGGTATCAAACTCACCAGCGGCTTGGACAAGTTCCTTTAGATTTTCAAGCTTACTGGCACTTTGAATGCTTTTGGATTGTTTCCAAAAATCCGTATACCCTGATTCATCAAGAATGGTTTTGGAAAGCTCCCCAGGGGGAAGGGGGGATTTCTCATCTCGGCTCAAAGACCGCCATCGGTTAATATCCTCGATAAACCGGATGAGGGAGGTTTTGGCCTTCCCCTTCAGCTCATCGCTTTCTAAAAGCCGCCGCCCCGCCTCCATCAAGCTCACCCCCATCTGCCGTGATGCCATGGTCAGGGTTTGGAGGGCTTTATCCCCAAAACCGCGCCTTGGCTTATTGATAATCCGGGAGAAACTTAAGTCATCTTCAGGGTTTCGGACCAACCGTAAATAGGCGAGGGCATCCCGTGTTTCTTCCCGCTCATAAAACCGGGGGCCCCCCACCACCTGATAGGGAAGGCCAGCGGTGTTGAACCGTTCTTCAAAACTGCGCATCTGAAATGATGCGCGGACCAGCACCGCAATATCAGAAAGGGGCCTCCCCTTTGCTTGTTCAGCTTCAATATCATCTGTGACAGTTCGGGCTTCTTCATCGGCATCCCAAACACCGCGAAGTTTGATCTTTTCCCCTTCCTCCAAGTCTGTCCAAAGGGTTTTCCCCAAGCGATCTTCATTATGGTGAATAATGCCAGTGGCGGCCGCTAGGATAGAAGGGGTTGAGCGATAATTTTGCTCTAAACGTATCACCTTGGCGCCAGGGAAATCTTTTTCAAACCGCAAGATATTCTCCACCTCCGCCCCGCGCCAGCCATAGATGGATTGGTCATCATCCCCCACCACACAGATATTGCCCCCGGATTTCCCGCTTTTGTCTCGCGCTAGCAGGCGCAGCCAAAGATATTGAGCAACATTTGTATCTTGATATTCGTCCACCATCATATATCGAAATTTACGGTGATACTCCGCGAGAATATCTGGGTGATTTTGGAAAATCGTCAGATTATGGATGAGTAAATCCCCAAAATCAGCTGCGTTTAGGGAGATGAGCCGTGACTGATAGTCCTTATAAAGGTCAATGGCTTTGCCGTCTCCAAAACAATAGGCATCATCCTTTGGTACTGACATGGGGGGCAGACCACTATTCTTCCACCCATCGATAAGACCCGCCAACCCCCGGCCCGTCCACCGTTTTTCGTCTAATCCAGCCGCTTCAATCACCTGTTTGCACAGCCTTATCTGATCGTCCGTATCGATGATGGTAAACGAAGATTTGAGGCCCACCACTTCTGCATGGCGCCGTAAAATCTGCGCACCTACGGAATGAAATGTGCCGAGCCACTGCATTCCCTCCACCGTTTCCCCCACCAACTGACCGATGCGTTCTTTCATTTCGCGGGCCGCTTTGTTGGTGAAGGTCACGGCAAGCACCTGCCAGGGCGTGGCCTTTTGGGTCACCAGTAAATGCGCAATTCTCGTGGTAAGGGCACGGGTCTTTCCTGTGCCCGCCCCCGCCAACATAAGCACCGGCCCCTCTGTGGTGAGGACGGCTTCTTGCTGTGGGGGGTTGAGACCCTCAAGGTAGGGGGGAATGCGGTCAGGTGCGGATATGGCTGCCGCCGCGGCGCGCTCAGAAAGGGAAGGGGAGTTTGTCATTGCATGTTTATAGCGCCCTTCCCGGGGCCGAAGAAAGAGCGGAAAAGCCCTTCTGGTGGGAATTATTTGAAAAAAATGAGAAAGAAATCATTTTCCATAAAACCTATAAAAATGAAGCGCTTAATGCCTTCTCTGCTCTATATAGCATGAGAACATTTCAAAAACACCCCTTGCCAGGAGAACAAAAAGAGAATAAGAACATTGGGTGAACTTTTTTGGAGATATAAGATGACAATGATTCGTGACCTTGCTGGCTTTGCTGTTTTATTGGGAATGATTGGGACCTCTTTTTGTGTGATAGGCATCGGATAGATATTGTTGAAAATCTCTTTCCCCCTGGGGGTTGAAAATAGGATAGGTAAAGTAGAT
>JBCCMT010000041.1:0-10959 GCA_039026195.1 Pseudomonadota bacterium
GGCAAAGATTTCATCTTCGTCACGAAAAGCTTTAAATTCGAGGGCGTTCCCACTGGGATCGCGAAAAAACATTGTGGCCTGTTCTCCGGCTTGCCCTTTGAACCGCACATAGGGCTTGATGATAAAATCAAGCCCATAGCTGATCAGACGGTCTCGCAAGGCTTCCCAATCGGGCCAGTCTAAGATCAATCCAAAATGGGGCACAGGAACGGATTTATCGTCCACGACATGACCGTCACTCTGCTCCGCAATATCTCCCCCTAAATGCGCAACAATCTGATGCCCCCATAGGTTAAAATCAATCCAATCATGGGTCGATCTGCCCTCTTCGCAGCCCAGGGTTTCCCCGTAAAATTTTCGGGCTGCCGCCAGGTCATGAACCGGAAAGGCCAGATGAAAGCGCGGGCGATTAGCCATTCGCCACATGGTCGTTATAGGCGGCCTCATCCATCAGCCCGTCAAGCTCAGACGCATTTGAGGGCTTGATTTTCACAAACCAAGCCGCGCCAGCGGCATCTTCGTTGACCTTTTCAGGGCTGTCGACAATGTCTTGGTTGACTTCAACAATTTCACCGGAAATCGGTGCGTACACGTCAGAAGCGGCCTTCACACTTTCAACCACGGCCATATCGTCATCTGTGGCAAAACTTTTCCCCACCTCAGGAAGTTCTACGAACACCACATCCCCCAGCTGTTCGGCGGCGTGCGGGGTAATCCCCACGGTGGCAACATCACCATCCATTTTCACCCATTCATGGTCTTTTGTGTATTTTATCGTCATCATAGTTTCCTTTTTAATCTTTAGGATGATTTTTTCCCGCGATAGTAATTTTGCGGCACAAAGGGAAGGTCAACAATCTGAGCAGGCACAGCCTTCCCCCGAACAATGAGATGAATATCAGTCCCGGTTTGCGCGTGGCTTTGGGCCACATATCCCATCGCCACAGGTCCGTCATAGGTGGGGCCAAACCCGCCAGAGGTCACGACACCAATGATTTCTCCCTCCACGGATTGGATTTCTACCCCTTCTCTTGCTGGGGCACGGCCAAGGGGTTTAATGCCCACCCGTAGAGAAGGCGTGCTCGCCTTTAATTCTTCTAAAATACGTGTTGCCCCGGGGAAGCCCCCCTCCTCCCGGCGGCGTTTGCCAATGGCAAAATTCAAATTCGCTTCCACCGGCGACTGCGCAGGCGTCATATCATGACCGTAAAGGCAAAGCCCTGCTTCCAATCGCAAGCTGTCCCGTGCGCCAAGGCCAATGGGCTCCACATCTTCAAAACCAAGCAAGCGCTTTGCCACGGCCTCAGCTTGGCTTGCGGGAATAGAGAGTTCATACCCGTCTTCCCCTGTATAACCGCACCGGGAAAGCATGATGGGCAGACCATCAATTTCTGCATCCATGATCGACATGAACGGCATCTCACCGGCCCCTGGCACAAGCTCTTCCATAATGCCCGCAGCTGCCGGGCCTTGTAGGGCTAAGAGCGCCCGGTCCTCTAAAATTGTAAGGTCGGCCACATCTTTTAATTTATCCTGGAACAGCGCAAAATCTTGATCTTTCACAGCGGCATTCACCACCAGGAAGAGGCGTCCGGCATCTTCTTCCGCAGGCAGACGTGTGATCATCAAATCATCTAAAATGCCGCCCTCCTCATTCAAGAGAACCGTATACCGAATACGAGCTTTACCGAGCTTTTGAACCTCTGCGGGGACAAGGCTTTCAATGGCTGCCGCAATTTTTCGATGGGCGTCCGCCCCGCCCGTGCCCTCTTTCAATGTTAGAAAGGCTTGGCCCATATGGCTAACATCGAACAGCCCCGCCTTGGCCCGCACCTGAAGATGCTCTGCCTTCACCCCTAAAGGATATTGAACGGGCATATCATAGCCGGCAAACGGGACCATTTTCCCGCCAAGTTCGCGATGCAATTCATCTAAGGGTAGTTGTTTTAAGTCTGTCATTCCCACTTTACCTTTATGGCACGCCTCCTCCATGGAAAACGTTGAAGCCCCGGCTGTCGTGGGAACCTGAGAGATTCGGTCGCACATGTCTTCTTCCCTAGAGAAAGAAAACCAGCCGCACTTGCTCCTTCGGTAGGGCCTAAGCCCTTTTCCAGCCTTTGGTCAGCTTCTTTACGGTCCTTTTGCCTGAGCGTTTCCGGGGTGGTTGCGCCTTCGGCCTTCTTTTAAAAAAGAATGTCTCCCGCAAAGAAGACAATTGCAAAATCTTTTGCAATTTCCACTCTACTTACCGCCTCTGGCTTGCCAGTCAATGTGGTCCGGCTTATTCCCTTTAAGATGACTGATCAATTTGAAGATATTCTTGCTGTCTTATTGGAAAAAGCAAGTAAAGCGGGGGCGGATGCGGCAGATGCGCTTATCTACCGCAGTGTAAGCCACAGCGTTTCTGTCCGCCTGGGCGAGGTCGAGGACATTGAACGGGCTGAGGCCCGTGACCTTGGCCTGCGGGTGATGGTGGGCCAGAGGCAGGCTTGTGTGTCCACAACGGACTTTGATCCCATCACTTTAAGTGATTTGGCCGAGCGGGCGGTGGATATGGCCAAGCTTGCCCCAGAAGACCCTTATTGTGGGCTGGCCCCGGGGGGGGAGTTGGCCAAAGCGCCCTTTGAGGACTTTGACCTCACCGACGGGCAGGAGCCAAGCACCGAAAGCCTAAAAGACCGGGCCTTGGCTTGTGAGGGCGCGGCCCTTGGCGTTGACGGGGTTACCAATTCTGGCGGCGCGGGCGCCTCCTATAATTTAGGGCAGTCCTGGTTTGCCACCTCCCACGGATTTTCTGGCAGCTCAAAGGGGGGCAGCCACGGCACTTCTGTCTCCGTGGTGGCAGGCGAAGGCACCGCCATGGAACGCGACTATGATTATGATAGCGCCACCCATTTAGAAGACCTCCGCTCGCCAGAGGCAATCGGTGCACGGGCGGGGCAGCGAACGGTCCATCGTCTGAACCCTCGAAAATTAGAGAGCCAAACCGCCCCGGTTATTTTTGACAAACGCCTCTCCAGCTCTCTTCTCCGCCCACTTGCCAGCGCTATTAATGGCGGTGCCATCTCCCGGGGCACAAGTTTTTTAAAAGACAAGATGGGCGCCCAACTTTTCCCCACGTCGATCACCATTACCGATGACCCCACCATCAAGCGGGGGTTCGGCTCCAGCAGCTTTGACGGAGAGGGGATCCGCCCCCTCCCCCTTGACGTGATTAAAGACGGGGTTCTCACCACCTGGATCATGAATTGCGCCCAAAGCCGCCAATTGGGCCTCACTTCTAACGGACGGGCCAAGCGGGGAACCAGCAGCCCGCCTGGATCTGGCACAACCAATTTCGACCTTGGCCCTGGCGGGATCACCTTAGAGGCCCTTTATGAAGAGACCGGCAAGGCTCTCTTGGTCACGGACATGTTCGGTCCCCAAATCAATGGGAATACAGGGGATTATTCCGTGGGCTGTTCTGGGTTTTGGATTTCTGGCGGCAAGGTGGGGGAGCCGGTTTCAGAAATTACCATCGCCGGCAATCTTTTGGATATGTGGAAGGACATCACCCCTGCGGATGATTTTGAGCGCCGGGGGTCCACCAATGCCCCATCTTTACGGATCGCTCAGATGACCATAGCAGGAAATTAATCTCTCATGACCCTCCCTTCCCTTGAAGCGGATCACGATGCTCTATGCGGCGCGATCCGCAAAACGGGCCTTAGGGTCAAAGAGAGATATCTTGCCCGGGACGCAAAAGTTTTGGAAAAGCAAGACCGATCCCCCCTGACGGAGGCTGACCTTGAGGCCAATGATATGCTTTATCAGCACCTTATGGAGGGAGAGCGGCGTCACTATGGTTGGCTTTCTGAGGAAAGCGCTGAGGACCCAAAACGATTTGACGCTCAACGCACCTGGATTATTGACCCCATTGATGGAACACGATCCTTTATCGAAGGTCGACCTGAATTCACCATTTGCGGTGCCCTTTTGGACGGGAAGAACCTTGTTTCAAGCGCCATATATAATCCTATTACGGAAGAATTTTTCGAGGCCACAAAGGGCGGCGGCGCTTTTTGTAATGGGCGCCGTCTTCAAGCTGCCCCCACGCAAGCGTTAAACGATGCGTCTATTATTGCCAATAAAGCCATGTTTATGCACCCTGGATGGCCCCGCCCCTGGCCGCAGATGCGCCATGCCTATAAAAATTCCACAAGCTACCGTCTTGCCCTGGTGGCGGCGGGGGCGTTCGATGCGACCTTAGCTTTAATTCGCAAAGCAGAGTGGGACACAGCCCCGGGCACCCTTATCGCGCAAGAAGCAGGGGCCAAGGTCACGGACCATCTTGGCAAAGCATTTACCTTTAACCAGGTGGATCCTGTGCATCCTTCTTTACTTTGCACCTGCCCGCATCTTTATGACACATTTAGGGACCGATTAAATCATCTGCCTGAGGATTTACGGCATATCAAAATATAGATAGGTTGCCCTCTTGCAAAACTGTTAATGTGATAAAGTAAACAAGATGGGGCTTTACCCCATGACAAGATTTTTGAACTATTATGTTCTAACCCAAAAGGATGATTTATGTCTGACCCAGAATCGAAACAGCTTCTTCACCTCGTGTTCGGCGGTGAATTGACGAGCCCCCAAAAAGCTGAATTTAAAGATGTTGAAAATCTCGATATTGTCGGGATCTTCCCCAATTATAGCGAAGCGGAAAAGGCCTGGCGTGCCAAAGCCCAATCCACCGTGGATAGTGCGCATACCCGCTATTTCATTGTGCACATGCACCGGTTTTTAGACCCCGATGGGGATGGGATTTTAGGGTAACCTATAGTTTTAGGATACCCCATCTCTTTTGATCAAAGCTGCGCAAGCATATGCTCAGCGCTAGACACTTCAAAGGCACCAGGCTCTTCCACATGAAGAGAGGTGACTTTTCCGTCCTCCACCATCATGGCGTAGCGTTGCGACCGGTGGCCCATCCCAAATTTGGTGAAGTCTGCATCAAGGCCTAAGGCTTTTGCAAACTCACCATTGCCATCCGCCAACATGTCAACCTTGTCGCCTGCTTGCGCACTTTCCCCCCAGGCCTGCATCGTGAAGGCATCATTCACAGACACACAAGCGATTTGATCGACGCCTTTGGCCTTAAGATCAGCCTCATGGTCCACAAAGCCCGGTAAGTGACGAACAGAACAGGTGGGGGTAAAGGCCCCAGGCACAGCAAACAGAACCGTTTTTTTTCCTGCGAAATAATCATGTGTCTCAACAGGTTCTGGCCCATCCTTTGTTGCCTTGTGCAATGTGGCTGCGGGCAATTGATCCCCTTGTTTAATCATAACCATATCCTTTGATTTATATATCTAGCTAGTAGATGGAGCGATCCTCCCAAAAGAAAAGCCCCCTTAGAGGATTCTAAGGGGGCTCTCATAACGATCAATGGAACGGTTTTTTAAGACCCAATGATCCCACGATTTTTCTTTGTAATGACCAATGTACAATCCCGCGGAATAGTTGTGCCATCAAACTTCTTCGGGAAATTTGTACGGCTTGGGTCGCCATTCCCTGGATGTTGAATATTCACAAAAGCGGTCCGGTAATTGGGGGTATAGGCCCATCCGGTGATTTCATCACTAGCCACCCCGGTTAGCAAGCGCTTTGGCTCTGGTGTGTCTTCAGTCGTGTCGAACACCACCAATTGATCCTCCAGACCATCTGGCTGGCCGCCATCTGTCCCAATGAATAGCCGACCATCAGGGTCCGCATAAGCCGCATCTGGATCTGTGAAGACCCCTTCTGTGCCCCGTGTGCTCGACGCAAGGATGTAGATTTCCCAGGTAAAGCTGGTTCCGAGATAATCATCATTATCAATGGTTTTAATGATGTGACCATCAGTATTTGGATTTTCAGGGTTGGCGGCATTTACTTCGCCTTGACCGCGATCTTTCGCTGTATTGTTGGTCAACGTCCAGAATACAGACCCCTTTTGACCAATGGTTGTCCACTCTGGACGGTCCATCTTCGTCGCCCCAACAATGTCAGCTGCCAAACGGGTATTGATCAAAAGATCCGCCTGATCTTTGAACTTGCCAGAAAGCTCAGGGTTATTGATGGAAAGCTCTAACCAATCCCCTGTGTTATCATCATTAAAGCGGGCCACATAAAGCGTCCCTTCATCAAGGGGACTTTTGCCTTGACGCAAGGCTTCTTTCCAAGAGATGTCAGAAACATATTTATAGCAATAGTCGCCACGCTGATCATCACCCATGTAGGCGGCGATACGACCGTTGCGGCTTTCTGCGATCGCCACGGCCTCATGCTTGAAGCGGCCCATGGCGGTGCGCTTCACAGGCTTTTGAGACGCGTCATAGGGATCAATTTCAACAACCCAACCGAAGCGATTTGATTCGTTGATATAATCTTCATCAGACAAATCAAAGCGGCGGTCAAAGAGATGCCACTCATACCCAAAACCATTAGTAGAGAAGCCGTAACGTGCTTGTGATTCCGTTGGCGTCCACTCATTCCCGTCAGCCACACCGAAATAACCGTTGAAATTTTCTTCGCAGGTTAAATAGGTGCCCCAAGGTGTTGGGCCTGACCCACAATTATTCACTGTCCCTAAAGGAATATTTCCGTTGGGGTTTTGTAAATCCTCAGAGTCAGCGGCAGGGCCAGAGAAGGCCACAGGGGTGTTCACGGTGATCCGCCGAGCATTCGGGCTTTTCACCACTTCCCAACCGCGACCTTTTTGCTCAATGGCCACCACAGAAACACCGTGTACGTTTTGAGATAGCCGTACATCTTCGAGGGTTTCAGGATTACTTTTCCCAAGGACATGGGGGTTACGGCCAAATTCATGGTTAACACAGAGCATACCTTTGAAGCTGCCAGCGTTACCCAGGCGGCGGTCGAAAGAGCCGCTATAGTTAGCACCAAAACCAAGACGCTGCGGGAAGAAGGCCATACCATCATGGCCGATCCCAATCTGGAGAGCCGCTTCAGCAGAGGTAGGACGGGTATTTGGATCCCCATCATATTCTTTCACAATACCAGGTTCGATGGGCGTTCCCCAAGGAATAAAGGCTTGATATTCGTAATCCTTTGAGATGCTGGGCATGGTGTTATCTTGTGTGGCCTCTTCAATGCTCAAAGGCTCAAAACCAACCAATTGACGACCATAACGCCGCTTATACTGATTTTTGCTTTTCCATGACCATGAATTCGCCATCGCACTTGGGGCTAAGAAGCCCGTTGCGGCGCCCGCCAAGCTTCCGCAGATCAATCCACGTCGAGAGGCATTCACCTCCAAAACATCTTTAAACGAACGGTTTTTCGTTTTGTTCGCAGGTGTATTCTCCTGCTCATCAGTATTTGCCTCATCATAAGCGAGGGTCGTCATATCTTTAGCCATTCCAGAAAATCTCCCACAGCGTTAGTCATGCCGTCATTATACGTAACAGTTGGCAATCATGGTTAATGTATGAAATTTGTCTAGATATATTTTGTGTCAGATTTGTTTCACTTTTGGGGAGAAATATGAAGCTTTTGCGAATATCATCTGCTTACGCACTAAATGCAAGTAATATTTACAATCATTCTCAAATGTAGCGGATTTATCCACAGAATATGCGTGTAAGTTGCAAAAACAAAAGAATTCAAGAAACAAAGGTCTTTTTTTCATTATACAGAGTAATAGAGCATTTCGCGTTCCTTTGGAATCGCTCAACTGCTCTAGGCTCTTGTTTTGTCGCGCGTTCGGCGGGAAAATGGGTCCCTTCCCATTTTCTTATCCGCCTTACTTTGCGGATAACCGCACACACTTATCCGCGATGCGCTCTATATTTTTTTAGACAAACCTGCCCCGGACCGCGATCGCAGGCTTTGCGGCTCGTCCTTTAGAACCCCGTAAAACTAAGACTCTAAAGCAGTTTCTGTGTCACACCCCCTGATCCCCAATGATACAGTGATGTATTAGCGAGGGAGGAGGGGGGAGAACGGCCCTACCGAAGATTGATATCTTTTCCAGGGTCTGGTGCATCTGTCCGCTCCACAGGTTCGGCGTGGCCATAAAGATAGCCTTGCGCAAAATCACACCCCAATTCATTCAGCGCCTTCGCTGTCTCCCGGTCTTCCACCCCTTCTGCAATAACCAAGGCACCTGATTTTCGGGCTGTGGAAAGAATAGCTTTAATGAAGGAACGTTTTTTTCGACTGTCACAAATATTTGTAATAAGCGACTTGTCGAGCTTAATGAGTTCAAATCGGAATTTTAACAACCGACTTAATGTTGAGTAGCCCACCCCAAAATCATCAATGGCCAAACTGGCGCCAGCATCATGGATCGCCTTTGCGGCGGCAAGCGCTTTACTCTGGCTGGACCGAATGCGATCTTCCACAAGTTCAATCACCAGGGCGCCGGCGGGAAGTTTATAATTTTCCACCGCTTGGCGAATAATATCCGCAAGCTCACTTTTGGGCATGTCTGCCGCCGCAATATTCACAGATACAAATTGCCCTTGGCCAGGTTCTGCGGCAATCCAAGCAGAAAGTTCAGAAGCAGCATGGTCGATCACCAACCGGGCAAGATCTAGTCCGCGATCCGCTTTGATCAAATCACTGACAAAGTCTTTAGCGTCTTGCACATCGCCATTGGGGTGATGCCACCGAGCCAGCGCCTCAAAGCCAACGGTTTTCCCATCAGAGAGACGAACGATGGGCTGAAAATGCGCTTCGATTTCCCCCCTCTCAAGGCCTTCAATCACTTTGGTCGACGACTGCCTCTTTGCCGACTGCTCATGTGCCGTTTTCTGGGCAATGGGGCTCGCCGCTAAAGGGGTTGCCGTTAAGGGGGCGGTTGCCATCCTATCAACGTCACGCCCTCCCATGGGTGAGGTTGCTTTAGGGGAGGAGAGAAGTTTCGCTTGCGCTTCTATCCGGCTTAAAATGCCATCATGGTCCACCTGGCGACGCCCCTCAATGCCAATCACTCGCCCCTCCCCAGTGGTGAGGGCCAAGTTAAAGCGACCTGTCTCGGGTTCGGCGCCCCCGAGAATGGCATCGTCAAAATCACCTAAACTGGCGGGCGCAAGGGCATCTCTCATAACATCGGGGGAGAGGGTGCGCCCTTCTTGGGTTAAGCCGAGGAGGTCTGCAAACCCTGCCCCCACTTTCACCTCTTGGTCAGCGATACTATCCCAAACATATTCATCATCCGCCACGGTAAAGACGGGGGAAGAGGGCGCCTCTATAGGATGGGGGCTCACAGAAGAGGGGTCATTGGTCGTGCCCCATTGGGCGGACACAGGCTCCACCGCTGAAACGGAGATGGGTTGATAAGGCGCGGTGGGTTGGGCGGTTTCTTTTTCTTCTCTGACATTAGCCCCCTCTTCAACGTCCCCCTGGGCTTGCGGCACGGCGGCATATTCATGCTGTACAGTCTGTGGAGCAACATGATCTTCGGCGAGGTCCCCCTTATCCATCGCCTCATTATACTCTTCTGAAGAAGGGGCATTATAAGAAAACTCAGACCTTTCCTGGTGATGGTCTTCATCTGCAACCTCATGCATCCCAAACACCGCCGCGGGGGCAGCGGCTGTCGCGGTGCGAGCTGAAACCGTGGTCACATTGGCCGCGCGAACCCCTTGGCGGGCACTCAGACTTAAAATGATTTGGGCGATCACAGTGATGTAAACGGCCCCTACGGCCAACATCATAAGGGGGAAAGAAACCGCCCACCATGCCGTCACCGATGCGGCGCCCCCGATATATCGCATCAGGAAAGGAGATATGAAAAGACATAAAAGCCCGGGCGCCATGGCCAAGGTGGGCCGATCCCCCCGGATGATCTCTACACACATCAATATAGCGCCCAAGGCGAGCGCGATCATCAAGCCAAAGCTTGCCAATTGGCGGCCATCAATCATATTGAGGAGCGCGCCCCCGCCGGTGACCAACAGGGCGGCAATTACCATAAGGATCACAGCGCCGACAAAGGGGTTTTCCCGCGCTAACCTGATGGTGGCCGTGGTGAAAAGAAGAAATGAACATGCGAACAAACAGCCTAATAAAGTCTGCGTTCCCATAGGCAGAAAATCAAACCGGCCATAAAGCATCCCTAAGATAAGGGTCGTTAAGGCCAGAAAACTAAAACTCACTGCCGCAACAGCAGAGCGTTTGAATAAGGAAATGACAAGCATTGAGATGGCCACCACGCCAACCCCGCCCATGGTCGCCCCCTCCACCAAGGACATTTCCCCGGGCGCACTGACCATCAGCCATTCAATTTTTTGCGGATAAGACCCTAATGCCGTGGCAGAGAGAGAAAGTGCATATGACCAAAGGGACATCACCATATCGAGAATTGATTCCAGCCCACGCATCACTCAAATCCTTAACGCCTATTAACCATCTTGACCGACCCCCAAGCGTTAGACAAGCCGTTCCGCACGGCAAAACCCTCTTCTTATGCCCTTTGTCCTGCAATAGGTGAAAAGGCCACTCGGTGATCAAATTTATGAGATAAGCCTTTGCAGGAAACGTGCAAAAGGACATCTCTTTACAAGGAAAAGGCGTGCTCAGGCCCTAAACAGCCGCCAAAACATTCCCCCAGCATCATGCGCCACAGGGTAAAAAGGGAGGGAAAAGGAAAGGATAACAGCCTTTTAGCAGCATCCTCCGCCCATTGCGGGGTCACTTTTCACCTCCCCATCAAAGGGAACCGGCGTGCCGCAATCTTCAAAAATCCCATAATGGGTAGCCATATTGCCAATAAATTCAAAATGCGGGGCAAAACGGCTTTCTGCTAACATAGCATAGCTATTGCCGCAGACGGGAAATATTTTCCCTGTCTCCATTTTGTGATGATCATCAAGCACAAAGCAATCTTTTGCGTGCTCAACACTTCCTTTATATATCACTGCCTGGCCATAATCTTCGCACGCAGGCTCCAACCCCTCAATATTGAAC